>CP069301.1 GCA_016839165.1 Bradyrhizobium sp. PSBB068 | reverse complement strand
CGGGCGTGCAGGCCGTGCCTTTGTCGATCTGGAAGGCCTTGTGTTGCACGTGATGTTCCAAGCCGAGGGGTGGCGACAACGCGCTTGGCGAGACCTCGTCGGATCGGCGACGGCAAGGTCGCTTTCAAGCGGCATCATCACCATCGTCGCCGAGGTGCTCAACCGTCTGGCGCGCGCGAACGTCTTCCTGCGGGCCGACGCAATGGAGTATCTCGCGAATGCCCAGGAGGCCTGGTTTCCACAGGACCATGCCGCTGATGCCGAGCCGATCGAGAGTCTGATCGAAAAGCTCGATGCAACTGTCTTTGGTCTCATCGAAGCGCTGGACAGTGGCAGCGCGGAGCTTCCGCGGCTAATCGACGAAGCCCTGAACGGATCACTGTGGTCTCGCCAGATCGCCCGGCTAGGCGAACAGACCCGCTACAACCAACTGTGGATTCTCCAGGCTCGCGCGCGCCTAATCTGGAACAAATCGGACGCCGTGCAGCGCCGCGCCACCTTCGCGATGGGCATTGGACTGGAAGCGGGCCTCGCCATCGACGCGATCGCCCCTGAATTGACGGAACTTCTTGATCGGGCTGATGACGCAGCACAGACCGGCGCAATTGACGATTTGAGCGCCGCTCTCACCGGCATGGCGGCGCGCTTGTTCGGCATTCGGCCATTCGTGCCGGATGTCGATCTGCCGGCGAATTGGCGCGAGCTCCTCGCAGCCTGGCTTCGCGGCACCGATGTTGTCACGATCGGTCTGGACAACATGCGCGTCATCGAAGACGCGTTCGTTTATCGGCTTGTATGGGCAATCGAGGCGATCCGGATGCGGCGCCGTGCGAGCGGCGGAGAATCGGACTTTGTTGAAGGCAGCGCCGCGGCCGTTCTTGAGGCCGGCGTGCCGCAGGCCATGATGGCGAGTCTAGTCCGGGCCGGACTGCCCTCCCGAGTCGCCGCAATGGCCGCGATTCGTGAAACACAACCGGTTTTCGTCGGTGGGGCGGAAATGAACCGATGGTTGCGATCGAATGAGATTGCAGCGCTCTCGGATCAGCCCGATTGGCCGACCGCCGATACAGCGCATATCTGGAAGAAGTTCAGAAATGACGCACTCAGTGGTGCAACCTCGAAGTGGAAAACTCAGGACTGGACGATGCAAGGCGACGTGCCCAACTTTGTCGATGTGGGAATGCCGGGTCGCATCGAGATTGAAGAACATACGGGCGCAGTGTCGGTCACGACGCCGGACTACCGCTCCATCGTTGGGATCCGACAGCGCCTTCGGCAATTTCGACCAAGTCTGTGCCATGTTGAATTCGCGACCGACCGTCGCAGCTCGCGCATCATCCGGCTTGGGCGAGGTGAAGCGCAATGGCAAGACAACGAGGGGTAGACATCTGATGGGTATGCCTAGAACATCTGCCGTCGCTACGCCGGGGACAAACCGCATATGCCGGAGCCGGGCACGGAGCCGCCGGGCCGCAGCGCGCTGAACGCGCGATTGATCACCCGCGTGAGAAGAGACGTCGATGCAGAAACGGCCCCGCCTTTCGGCGGGGCCGTTGCCGTGGAGGCCCCTTAGTCCCGGTTCGGTCGGGACCAGATGAGCTGGAGGCCCTCCTGGCCTTCCACCTCGATCAGGGTGGCGTAGATCGGGGCCGGGAAGCTCGGGTCGTCCAGCTTGACCGAGAGATAGTCCCGCTCGGTGTCCTTGGCGGTCTTCTGCCAGGCCGCGCCCAGCTCGACATTGCCGGCGAAGATGCGGAAGTGCGGACCCTTTTCGGAGGGGGTCTCGACGCGGACCAGCTTGGCCTTGGCGTTGAGAGCGAGCGTGCGGACGGTGCCGGTGAAGCCGTTGCCGTTCGAAGTGAAGGTGCCGATGGTTGCCATTGTCGTGTCCTTTTCAGTTTTCCGGGCCGCGCCCACCGCAGCCTCGATGGCTGGCTACAGACCGGAGGCGATCGACCCGCACCCCGCAGGGGCCGGCACGCAGTAGAGGGCAGCCAAGCCACAACTTTCTTGATTTCCGCGAGGAATGGACGCGCAGCGGCCAGGGGAAGAAAGTCGTGGCCGGATGTTGCGGGGATAAGAGCGAGGCGGAGCAAAGCGACGACGGCCTTCGGTCAGACATGCCAAATCGAGGACGCCGTGGGCGAGACTGATGAAACGGCCGGGTGACACGACAGCGACCTTCGGGGCCAGGGCGACGGACGCGCATTTAACCAACAGCGGACACCTCACAACGTTTCAAGCCCCGCTGGTCGAGACCTCGACTGAAAATGAACGACCGCGCCGCTTCTCCATCAGGCGTCAGGGCGCGGCCTATCAAACGAGACTGCGGATGGGAGCGACGTTCGCTCGATAGAGCGACGACCCGTTAGCGCCGGAACGCGCCCCCGAAGGAAGTTTCGGTAAGGCCGCGTATCGGGTCACGACATTTACGGGAGGAGAACCCCGGCGAGAACCGCAAGGGCGAGGCCGGTTCACGGCACGCACGGGGATGGATGCCCCGCGCTGGCCGCGAGCGGCGCTGATCAGATTCTCGCGAATGTCGCCCCGCCGATACGATGCAGACAGGAAAGGGCAATACATTCGGCGATGTCAGCGAGGCGAGGTGATCGTAAACGACGGTCGGCCTTCAGCCGGTGTCTGCGAAGACCGCATAGTCTGGCATCGGATCGATGATGCCGTGCGCGGCCATAGGAGCGAGGGTTGTGGACTGGACGATCGCCACGCTGTCTGCTCATCATGCAGCCTCCCCGACCTCGAACGCCTTCGGTTGAAGGCCGTGCAGATAGGCAACAGCGCGTTGCGCATGCGCGGCCGCCGCGAAGATGAAGCGCTTCTCGTTTGACATGACCTCCATCCAGGACGCGAGGTAGCTCGCGTGATCCGGGCGCGGTTCGAGTTCGGGCACGATGCCGAGGTCCGCGCACAGGAAGCAACTCCCGAGTTCCGCGATCAGTTCCTCGCGCGCGCGCTCGCTACGGTCCTTGCCGTAGCGGCTGAGGTCGCGGTTGACACGGTGGGAAGGAGCGGTCCAGTGAACGGTTTCATGCGCTCGGACGGCGACATACGACTCCGCGTCGCGAAAACTTTCGAGCGGTGGCATCTGGATGTGATCGGAGGAGGGCGCATAAAACGCCATTATGCCGCCATGTCGGACGACAGCGCCGGTGTTAGCGAAGAACGCGTCGGCGTGCGCGTTGCGCTCGATCGGCGTCGAGACCGTCGCCGGCCGACCGTAATAGTGCTCAGGCAGGCCATCGATCTGATCGACGCAGAAGACGGTATAGGCCTTGAGGAACGGGACATCGCGCTCGACCTCATCGCCATTGCCGTCCGTCTCGGTCTTTGTGAACCGACTGGCGTAAACCACAACGCTGCCCGTCTCGCCTTTGCGGACGTGGCCGCCCAGTTCGGCCGCCTGTTTGAAGGTCATCCATGTCGGCGAGGTGAAGCCGCGCGCGACCGCCTCGGACCACAACAGGATGACGTTCACACCGCTATAGGGTTGGCCGTTGTAGCGGAGCGGCCGAGTGATGCGGCCAGCGGTATCGGCGACCGTCCAGGGCTGCGTCCATGGACGAACGCCGCGCTCGAGATCGGCGACAATGCGATCGGTGATGCGCGCGTAGATGTCCGCGCGAGATTTTTCCTCTTTTCGGCTCATGATCATGACCTCCGTTGGAGGCCGCGCCCATCGCGGCCCCGTCACGGGGTCCGCCCGCGCAGGACTGGGAGGTCCGCGCACCCGGATCGGTGCGGATCGCAGAACCAGGATTTTGTTGGGAGGGCCGCAACGCAGTGGAGGACGGCGGAGCCGTTGCGGGGACAAACCAGCCGAAGCAGGACCATCACCCGGGACGGGGCCGCGATGGGTGTCGGCTGGTCTTCTCTTTTCTATTGGTTTTCAGATTGCAGCGCCGCCGCCGCGCGTGACATGCGAAAAGGCCGGCCCGCGAGGACCGGCCTTTTCGTCGGGAGTGAAAAGGGCGGGGCCATGCCCCGCCCGAATGGCTAGCCGAAAGACTCCATCTGAAGTTTGGCGGCCTTGCGACCGACGGTCTCGCCGGCGTGCTCGATCTGCCGTTCGAACGGCTTCCAGGTTTCGCCAACGATCTGCTCGTAGGCGGTGACGGCGCCCTCGGCCGCCATGCGGAGCGCGTGGGCCTGGAGGGCCATGTCGGCCGCGAATTCTCGTTTGCGCTGCGCGGCGCTGTCAAAACCAACGGGACCGTCGAGATCTTCGTCGCGGCTGTCGTTGGCAAGCTTGGCGGTCGCGTCACGCGCTTCGGTCACTGCGCGGGAGTAGAACTGGCCGGCGCCGTGGGCCGATCCGACATAGGCGCCGACGATGCGCTGCAGGTGGATTTGCATGGCGCGCTCGCTCAAGCCGTCTTTCAGCGCTTGGGCGGTCTCAATGATGAGCCGTTCGTGGAGGTCACAGATGCCGTCGCTGTCGAGCGTAGCAAGGCCGAAGCTCTCGGAGATGCGGTTGGCCTGCGCGGCGTCGGGACAGGCGAGCCGGACCATCTCGAGCGTGGTGCCGCGGCGGAGCGGAACGACGGCAGCAGATGAGCGAGGAGAACGGGCGGTCTTTGACATGGTGAGGTCCTTTCTCGGTTTCGCCGGGAGAGGCGATCGGCCCGTGCCGGCGCCCCCTCGGGTGCGGTCGCCAAGAACCGGCGCAAGCGGACCGCTTCAAGGGGCGTGGACCGTCAAGGCGAGCATGGTCGGGGTGCGGACAAGCGGGGCCGCAGGCCCTGCGCAGGACGCGGCCTGGCCATGACGAGACGGCGGGCGACGATCGACTGCGACTTGCCCTTGAAGCGGGCCGTCGACGGTTCAGACCGCAGCAAACCCGAGGGGGCGCCGGCACGGGTTGACGCCAAAAGAATGAAGGCCGAGATGACCTGCATCCATGACCAGCCCGGTTTACTGGCGTTCGTCGTGCTCTTCCTCTACCTGCCGCGGCGCGCGAATTGCCCACCTGCACGCCATCTTCGCAGGCTCTGCTCTGGGAGCGCCGGTGGCAGTACGCGGAGAACGGATAGTCGGAGCTCAAGGGTCACTCGGAGAGCCTGGCTTGCGCTGCAGAAGCGCTGGCCGATGAGCCCGCGACATGATTAGCCGTCAATCGTCATGGTGCAGGCTGTTGGTTCCCGATCTCCGAGCGCAGGCTCGATCCCGTGGCGCCGCCGGAACGCCGCAAGCGCGCTCTCTTGCCGCGTGAGCTTGCGAGTCAACGCGTCGATCTCGGCGCGCCGCGTGAGGGCAAGCGCCGCTATATTTTCGCGGAAAGCCCGTTCGTCCGCGCGTGTCCATCTTGAGGTACCACCGCCGGACTGCCGGCGCTTGGTGCAGGACGTGATCGTCATGCGCTCGGCGCGAGCTTCGATCTGCCGTTCAATGATGCCGAGATGACGGCTTGTCTCGAGAAGTGCATTTTCCATGCGCAGGAGTAAGGCCGATTGAGGCGTGAGCGACATCAGAATGCCCTCCATGGCCAGTGGGGAAACGCTGTCCTGTCGGGCGCATACTCGTCGAGGAGCGGGGGACCTGCGCGATCGATGACGGAATGTCGTCGCCCGCGATCGCCCAGTCGATCGAGACCGAATCTGTCCCGGCGGATGTGCGCATCCCGTCCGTGAGGACGCCATGCAGCGCCTCGGCGACATGGCCCTGCAGGTGCGGTGATGAATTGAGCGTTCATGGATGCCTCCTGACTTTTGAGGGCGAAGAAAGGGATGTGTCAGGCGCACGCACCGATAAGCGGACCGCGCACTTCCAGGCGTCGGCGCCCGTGAAATGACGTCGTAGGCGTGGGTGCCAGACGACGAGGCGCGGAATGCCGCGGTCCTCGCCGGCTGTCGCGCGCCATCCGAAGGCGAGGGCGATGAGTTGCCAGGGCATATCGCACCTCACCGATTCCAGCCGATGAAGCTCGACGGACCGTCGTAGAGACGGTGGCGAGCCCCATCAATCACGAAGCCAAAGCGGCCGACGTGATATTCGTCGGACGGAACGAGGTAGCGGCGCTGCTCGGGGGCGGCTCGATCGCCGCCGAGCGTGGCGACGCATTCGGTCATGCCGGCGTGCTGATCGCACCGGATCGCCGAAATCACGATCCAGTCGGATGCGTGATCACGTTCAAAGGCGCGACGATCCTTCTCGTGAGATTCACCGGGCTTGAGGCGCTTTCCTTGGATCGCTTCCCAGGCGTCCGGGTGCCAATCGCGGATGGTCCGATCCGCGCAGCGCCGCTCATAGTCCGTGAACAGCTCCGGAAAGGCCTGCGCCACGGCCGCCCAGGCGCAATCTTCCTCATACCAGCCGCCGCGCGTGCGAAGGCCGGGATGGACCTTCGCGTTATGCTCAGCATCGAGATGGAAGCCGCCATGGCTTGCCGTCGAATAACAGATGACTCCGTCGGCATAGATGGCATGCTGGGAAGTGCCCCATGGAGTCGACGCGCGCGAGGAGACTTCGCGTCGCGCCAAGGCCGTGCGCTGGCGCTGGTGCTCGGCGTTTTCCGCAACACGCGCTCGGAAAGCGGTCTCGTCTTCGACATCACCGCCGTGACCGTAGAAGTCCGAGCGCTTCCATTCTTCCATCGGGCCGCGAAGACGCCAGGCCGACGCCAGGAAGAACCGGCCATCCGAGCCGGGCAACAAGGCAAACGCACGGTCGCCGACCTCGGCCACGAGCAGGCCTTCATGGGTGCGTGCGAACGTGCCCCCCGCCGGAGCACGAGTTCGGTTGTTCGTCGAAGTAGAATCGGCGAACGTGCTCATGCAGCCCTCCCATCGATCGCAGCCGCGGCGACCTCGTCCGTCGTGACGTCTTCCAGCACGGCACCGGGATAGCGGTGCGCCGCGAGCCATGCTTCCGCCGCGGTGCAGTCGGCGGCGAGATAGAGCAGCTCGGCCGCCTCGCCCTCGCGGTCGAGAACACGAACCGAGCCAGGCTTCGGAGGTTCGGTCACGATGAACTTGAGGGCGCAGTTGACCGAGAAGGTCTTGTAGACCCTGAGAACCACGACGCCGGCGCTGCCGAAATCGCCCTGATGCAGCGTGATGCCGGCGAGTAGAAAACAGCTCGGCATATCGCGAGACGGAGTTTTCTTGACCAGTCTCCCGCCGCTGTTGTTGTTTTCCCATGCGGCAAGCTTGCGCTTGAACCGTGCGGGTGGCCTCGGTGTGCCGTCTGAATAGCGAACGATCGAGCCGAGTGGAGCAGACACGTAGATGTGTTGTGCGGACATGATGTCCTCCTGTGGGGTTTGCGAACGAAAGCCGCCGACTCGGGGGAGCCGGCGGCGGGGATTGATCGGATGGAAGGTGAGGTGCGGGTCGCTATTCCGCCGCTTCAGCGTATCCGTCCGCCGGCGGCACGTCCTCGGCCTCGTTGGACTCGTTCAACGCGTCAGCTCCGGACTCCTCGTCGTCTTCGGCGCGGCCGTGTTTGTCGGCCCAAGCGGCGACCTTCTCGGGCGCGGGAGCGAACACCGCGGCCGGATGCACGAACCGGATTTCGGCGTAGTGCTGAACCAGCGCTTCGCGCGTGTCCTTGACCCGTTGGCGCGGAAGCACCGGCGTGTCCTTACACACTGCCTCGATCGCGGTGCGTGACAGGCACGACAGAAAGTCGTCCGTAGCCATGTTCGGCAAGAACGTATCTGCGCCGATAGCGTCACCCGCGATGTGCGCCGCGACGCCGCTGTCCGAGCGATTCTCCCGGCACGACAGCACGTCGATCAGGGTCGCACGCGCGACCTGTTGCAGGGTGTCGCGATCGAAGGCGAGTTTGCCGTCCTCCCCGATCAGTCGCGCGGCGTGTCGGCTAATCTGGGCATAGCCGTCGGCGTTACCGGAGGCGATGGAGACGTTCTGGCCGGCGAACGCCAGCACGAGCAACCCGAGGAGCGTGTCATCCTCGATCGGCGCCCGGGCGAGGGCTTCATGAAGGGCGTCGGTGCGCAGGTCACCAATCATCTCCATGCCCTTGCGCGTCACGTCGGGCCGCGCCTTCGCCGTGGTTTCGATGTCGTCGGCTGCGGCCTCTTCTGTCTCGCCGGCTTTGCCCTTCGCCTTCTTCACCTGCGGCATGCGATAAGCGACGGACTGAATCTGGCCGTCGCGATCGAGATACCAGCCGGTGCAGTCGGACTTCCCCGGCTTGCCCCAGACCCGCTCGGATTTGGCCGGCAGCTTGGGCTGGCCCCACTCGTTCACCTCGATCACCGTGCCGCGCTTCGGCAGATGATTGGTCATCCACTCGTTCTGCGCGCCGAGGAAGGCCTCCACGGCGGTCGTGTAGCGGCTGTCCTCATCGGCCGGCGCGAACAGGTCCTCTACCCATGTGATGCCATAGGCCGTGGCAAGCTCGTCATCGAAGCTCGCGTGGCGGGCATACATGCGCGTTTTGGTGAGCGCGCGGGCGACGTCGTTCCAGGAGACCTGCGGATCGGCCTTCCGCGGCTTGTATTTCTTCCAGACCTCACTCTGCTCGTCGATCGACGCCGCGGCGATGACGCGGAGCTGCGGCTCGCCGGGCATGTCGCCCTTCGCCATCTGGTCAAGCATCGCCGGGAGTACATTCGCGAGCAGCCTGAGCTTGCGGACCTGGCGCGCGGGCAAGGCGAGCGCCAGCGCGATCGACTCCTCGGTCCAGCCGAGCGCCACCAGACGCTCGATCGAGCGCCAGAGGTCGACGGGGTTGAGCGGCTCACGCGCGACGTTTTCGACGAGGGCGCGCATCGCGTCGTGATCTCCGTCGGGGTTCGCGACGAGAACACGGATTTCGGCAAGGTCAGCGGCGATCGCCTGCGCGACGCGACGATGCCCGAAGTGAATCACGTAGCCGTTGCCACCATCGCACTCCGGCAAAATGACGGGCGGCTGCACGATGCCGACGGCCTTGATCGATGCCAGCAGCAACGCATCGGCCTGCAGCGAAGATTTCGAGCGGCGCATCTGATCGGGATTCTCCTTCAGCGCGCGCGGATCGACCATCATCAGTTCCATGGGATGCTCTCCATTTTCAGGGGTTGTGGACCACCCGTTCGGGGTCCTCTCGTCTTCTTCTCGAAGACATCCCTTCGGCCCGCAGGGCGGGCGGAGCGGCGCAACTGCCGCCGAGCATCCCTGCCCGGCAGGCGCGAGCGGGGCGCGAAGCGCCTTGCGAGCGCGCCGCGGCCGGGATCGCGAGACGGTCGGTTGAGCGCCAGCGGCGGCGCTCCGGCTGCTCTGCGAGCAGGTTTCCTGCTCACGCAGCTCTTCGGTTTTCCCCTCCCTTCGTCTGCGCCGCTTCATCGCTGCTGGCCGCGAGATCCGCCTCAACATCCGCAAGCTGCGCGCGCTTGAGATTGAGCTCGGCGGCGAAGGCGTAGGCTTCGCCGACTCGGCCGCGATAGGAGGCAAGGCGCCGCTCGGCTTCGGCAAGACGCCGACGATGGTTCTCCTGCTCACCCCCGAAATTCGTCAGCGGGTGCTCGAGCCGAGCGACTGCGCCGAGCGGCGTCACGGTCATCGGGAGCTCGATCTCGAACTGGGCGCCGGTTCGCTGCAGCATGGTCACGTAGTGATAGCCATCTCGGCCGATACGCTCGCCCTCGAACGTGACGTCGAAGCCGCCGATCGAGGCGATCACCACGCCGTCTTCGTGTTGAAGCTGAACGAGGGTGAGGATCTCCTGCATCAAGGCGCGACCAGCGAGCTTGCGCTCGTCGAAGCGCGTCCCTTTGACGGCCATCGTGAAGGCGTCGCCACCAGTCGGAACGAGACGGGTGATATCCTCAGCAATATCGCCGATGCGGCGCGTCGAGATCTCGATCTCGCGCTCGGCGTCGCGAATTTGCCGCCGGATCGCATGCTGATCGTCGATATGCGCCGCGTGCAGGCGTTCGAGGCGGGCGATCTCGGCCTCAAGTCCCGCCTTCTGCATGAGGCGTGGATCGCCGGACGCGATCGCCTTGGCCATGGCAAACTGATTGGCCTGGCCTTCGCCCAGGTCCGCGAGGCGCCGCACGCTCGTATCGCCTGACAGCGCGGCGGCGATGAAACGGGCTTTGCGCTCATTGTTTTGCCACATGGTGGCATCGAGGCTGCCAAGCGTGGCATAGGCGAAGATTTCGACTTCGTCATGCTGGTTGCCCTGGCGCACAATACGGCCCTCGCGCTGCTCGATCTGCGAGGGGAGCCACGGCACGTCGAGATGGTGGAGCGCCTTGAGGCGAAGTTGAACGTTAACTCCGGTGCCCATCGTATCGCTCGATCCAAGAAGAATGCGGACCTTGCCGGCATTGAAATCATTAAAGAGACGCTGCTTGGCCTCGGACTTCCTGTGGTCCTGCATGTAGGCGATCTCGGAAGGCGGCACGCCGAGACGCACGAGTTCATCGCGAATCCAGCGGTACGCAGAAAAACCGCGGCTGGCCTCGACGCTGATGGTGCCGAGATCAGAGAAAATGAGCTGGCCGGCGCCGGTTTTGTCGAAGGCCCTGCCGTCCTTCCGCAGATAGGTCACATTGCTGGTCTCTTGCCAGATGCGAAAAGCATTGGCGATGAGGGCGTTGAGCTTGTTGCCCGCTTCGTTCACCTGTCCGGTAACGACGAGGCGCAGGTCGATCGCGGCGTGGCGGCCGTCGGTGATGACGGACAGGAGGATATCGTCGCCTGGTTCCGGCGCGCGGTCCCGCTCCTCGATGGCCTTGATGCGGTCGTCAAGCAGGCGTTGATAGGCCTTGAAGGCGGCTGTCGCCTCGGCCGTGATAATCTGCCGTTTGCCGCAGGCGATCGCGGGCACTTTGACGTAGTCCTTCAGATCGTCGGGCAACACGACATCCGCGAAGGAACGGAACATCGCGATCAGCTCGGGGACGTTGACGAACTGCGCGAAACGCGTGACGGGGCGGTATTTGCCGGAGGGCTGCAATTCAAGCTCGGTCGAGGTGTCGCCGAAGGTCGAGGCCCAGGCATCGAATTCGTGCAGGCCGCGCTCCGCAAGTGCGGCGTGATCCATCAGCCGCTGCACGGTGAACATTTCGCCAAGCGTATTGGTGATCGGGGTGCCCGAGGCCAGGACCAGTGCCCGCCCTGGATTCTTCACATCGAGGAAGCGGGACTTCACATAGAGGTCCCAGGCGCGCTGCGAGCCGTTCGGGTCGACGCCGCGCAAGCTGGTCATATTGGTGGCGAAGGACAGTTTTCTGAACTCCTGCGCCTCATCGACGATGATCTGGT
The DNA here is from genome assembly GCA_016839165.1 of Bradyrhizobium sp. PSBB068. Classification (NCBI taxonomy): domain Bacteria; kingdom Pseudomonadati; phylum Pseudomonadota; class Alphaproteobacteria; order Hyphomicrobiales; family Nitrobacteraceae; genus Bradyrhizobium; species Bradyrhizobium sp. PSBB068. Next base: position 121,354 of record CP069301.1, on the reverse strand, counting down.
CGATTCCGATTTCGGCGACCGTCAACAAATCGTCCTTGCGCGAGGCCAGCGATTCGAGACGTTCCTGATGACCCTCCTTCATCCGCTCGATGCGCTTGCGCGACAGGCGGTCCTGGCTGTCGACCTTGCCGAGGAGCTCTTCATAGGCCTCCAACTCGTCCTGGATCATCTGCGCCTCAAAGGCGGACGGGACGGGAATGAACTTGAAGGCGCTGTGGGTGATGACGATCGCGTCCCAGCTCGCCGTGGCGGCGCGGCTGAGGAAGCGATGGCGCTTCTCCTTCACGAAATTGGTTTCATCCGCCACGAGGATGCGGGCGTTCGGATACAGGGCGAGAAATTCCCGCGCCGCCTGCGCCAGGCAGTGGCCGGGTACGACGAGCATCGCCTTGTTGACGAGGCCGAGGCGGCGCTGCTCCATGACCGCAGCCGCGATGGACAGCGTCTTGCCGGCGCCGACGGCGTGGGCGACATAGGTGCTTCCCGAAGCGATGATCCGCCAGATCGCCCGCTTCTGGTGCCCATATAGAGAAAAGGCGCCAGAGGCGCCCGGGAGCTGCAGATGATCCCCGTTGAAATGTCGGGGCACGATGTTGTTGAAGGTGTCGTTATAGAGCCGGGCCAACCGATCGGTTCGGTCCGGATCGGACCAGATCCATGACTGAAACGCCGACTTGATCTTGGCGAGTTTGTCTTTCGCTGCCTCCGTCTCGACGGTGTTGAGCACGCGCCGCTCGCTGTCGCCGTCCTTGATGGTGTCGAAGATCTGCGGGATCGACGAGTTGAGCGCGTCTGACAGAAGAAGTCCGGCGTGGCGACGATGGGTGCCCCAGTCGGTGGTGCCGGCGGCGCTCCATTCGAGCTGGCGCGCATTCACGGTCCAGCAGGCGAGCTCGGACGTGTGGTGGATGGTGATGTCGGCATCCATCGTCTCCTTCACGAAGGCGATGATGTCGGCGGCCGGGATCCAGGGGGCACCAAGCCGCGCCGTGATGTCGGATGGACGAAGGTCGGCCGGCTGGACGCGCCCGAGCGCCTCGACGTTACGCGCATAGGCCGGGTCGAGGGCCGCGGCGGCTTCCGCTGTGGCGAGCTTCGAGCGGACCGCACCGGAGAGATAGCCGTCGGCGGTGTGCCACGCGCCGGTCGCGGGATCGCGGAAGATGGCGTCGCCGAGTTCACCGATCACGTCGTCGACGCCGCGGTGCAAAAGCTCCGCGATGTGATCGGGATCGACCGTGCCCCGCTCGTTCAGCACGACGGCGAGCGCGTCGGCGGCAGAGGCGATGACAGGCGCCGGTGGCGGCGCAATCACGCGCTCAGTGAAGATCGGCCCGGGTCTCGCCGTGTTCGTCTCGAGGTCATAGTCTTCGATCGAAGCGACGAGCCAGCAATCCGGGTCATCCGCGAACGGAGCCAGATTGGGCCGGCGGTGCGTCTCGCGCACTTCACCGGTCTCCTCGTCTTCCAGGGACGATACGACCGTGGTGTTGATCGGCCCGAAGTCGCGGACGAAAGAGCTCCAGGCGATGCGCAACCGGACCTGCGCCTGCTTCCACGGATGGTCGGTCTCCTGGCACTTCAAGATCTCGCGCACGGCGTCGCGGATCGGGATCAGCTTGCGAATGATCCGCGCGTGCTTGGCGAAGACGCCGTCGGCATTCCTGCCCTTCTTCACAGGAATGATGACGGTTGTGCCGTCGACCATCTGCATCAAGGCCATGTTCCTGCCGACGAAATAACTTCCTTCACGGATGCTGACGCCGGCGGCGGTTGCGACAACCGTCTGCGTCTCGTCAGCATCGAAGCCGGTTGTCTCCGGGTCGCCGTCGTAGATGGCATCCGGAAGATGGAGGATGGTGGCGGTAAGCGCGTCTTCGAGCACGACCGTCGGGCGCGGTACGCAAGTGTACGTCTCACCGTAGGGGCCAGACGCGAGTGCATGCTCACCGAGCACCATATTCGGATGTTCCGCGAAATGGCGGTTCACCCGGATAGCGCCCTCATGCTCCGTTGCGGGATGGATTTCGGCGTGATCGAGCCAGGCGTCGGCGCCGGGAGCATCGCCATCGCGGCGCTTTCGGAAGAAGAGGATATCGACGCCAACGTCGGTGCCGGCGTCGGCGCGGAAGCTGCCCTCGGGCAGCCGGACGGCACCGACAAGATCGGCCGTTCCGGCGATGTGCTCGCGCGCGGACGCGTCCGCTTTGTCCATCGTGCCATGCGATGTGACGAAAGCGGCGAGACCTCCGGGCTTCAGCCGGTCGATCGCCTTGACGATGAAATAATCGTGCAGCCGAAGGCCGAGGGACCGGAACACCCGGTCGCTGCGCACCGTGCGATCGGAAAACGGCGGATTGCCGATCGCGAGATCAAAGTGCTGGGGGAGTTCGGTTCGTGCGAAGTCCTGGTTGATGATGTTGGCGCGAGGATGCAGCAAGGCTGCGATGCGCGCGGTGACCGGATCGAGCTCGACGCCGGTGAGATAGCACGCCGCGCGTAGTTTCTCGGGCATCAGCGCCGAAAACAGGCCCGTGCCGATACCAGGCTCGAGCACACGTCCGCCACGAAAGCCGAGCCGCGTCACGCCGGCCCAGACCGCGCGCACAATGTATTCGGGCGTGAAATGGGCGTACTGGGTGCAGCGGGCGAGCGAGGCGTAGTCCCCCGCGCCGACCGCCGATTCCAGCCCCGCGCCGATCTCCTCCCAACCGTGGCGGAAATCATCGTCGCCCGGGCGCCTGAAAACGCCATTGGCGAGTTCGGATGCGCCGAAGCCGGTGAAGCGAATGAGCTGCGCCTGTTCGGCGGCGGTGGCGGGACGCTGATCGCCTTCGATCACGGCTGCAAGGCGGATGGCGGAGAGATTGTCGCGCGCCCGATCGCGCCAAGATCTGGCAAGGCCCCGCGTTCCAGCGAGGTAGAACGTCTCGCCCCTAGCTCGGCTGGTGGGTCGATCAGCGGACGGTTCTATACGCGCGACCGCCGGAGGGTGCGGCGCATCACCGTCGTCGCCGTCCGTTTCAAGGGTGGATGGAAAGGCCGTGACGCCAAGGTCGAGCCCCGAAGAGAGCGACGTGTTGCCGAAGAGATCAAGCGTAAACGGATCGTGTTGCGCCATGAAAGGCTCCTGTCGAACGGGCGCACGCGAACGTCCCGCCGGCAGCAGGCCCGGCAGGCGACGCGATTGCGTGAAGGTGAGGGGTGAAGGATCGGCTCTGAGCGGACGTCAGAGCCGGAACGTGCGGACGAGATGCTTATGCCTGGCCTGGCAGGCCAGCATTTCGGAATAAAAGCGCTTGCGCGCCTGCTTCAGCGCCGGATCATGGCGGTGTTGTTTTGCGATCCGCGATCGCGCAGCGCGCACGACGGCACGCCAAGGGGCGTGAACGTAAACTCCGAGGCGGGAGTAGGTCGCTTCCATGGACGGACCCCCTCTCGCTCACGCTGCGACCGGCTGTGGCAAATGACGCAGCTGCACGGGGAGCTTGGCGGATACTTCGTCGTCCGTGAGGTCGTCGAGCAGTTTCAGGACGGTGCCTCGATCACCGCCATAGACCAGAACGGTTCGCTTGCCGCGCATAGCGGCAGGCCAGCGCTCGCCTGCATAGCCGCGATAATCGTCATGCGTGCACGACCAGATGTGCTCAAGCCGTTCTTCGCGGGTCATGGCGCGCACCGGCCGCGTCTCGCGATCGACGATCGCGGCCTTCATGCGATCGGGCGAGCCGCGATCGGAAAGGTCGCAATAACCGTGAAACCACCGGGTGCAGCCATCGATTGAGAGCGCGAAGAAGACACTGGTGACGCTGCCGGTCATATATTCGCTGAGCGCGAACATGTCACCGCGCATGAACAGCGGCGGCAGGATGTCGAGCATATACTCGTAGTCGCACTCGGCGATCTCGAACCACTCGCCGGCGAACAGATCGCCCGCATCGCCGTCGGCCAAGGCGGGTGCGCCGCGATGACGGTTGAACATGTGGTGCATCTCGTGGCGCGACGCGACGCCTTCGAAAATCTTGCGGATTGCGGATGAGGTGTGCATGAGCGGCTCCTGGCCTGTTGCGGCTGAAGCGCGGGCGATCCGCCTGATCCCCTCATCACTTCAGTCCTTCGTCACACCTCTCGGGCGGCCGCCTCTCCGGTCCGACGGGTCAAGGGCCGCGGAACGCGGGCGAAGCTTCACCCTTGACGCGCCGGCCGGGCATGCGGCAGCGGGGTTTTTTGTCCTTTCTCCCATTCTCTCTTCCCTCCTTCACGCGCGGGACCGGACAAGACAGTGGTTGTGCGCTCACGCCGCCACCTTGACGCGCCGCCACCAAGCGATCCGCTCATCGCGCGTCGCATTGGCGAGCCGCAGCAGCAGATCGCCGTGACACGGTCGCGGCGCGCACCAGCAGACGAGATCGCGCCCCCGCAACTCGTCCAGTGCGCGCAAGAGCTGATGCTGATCCGCAAGCCAGCGCTCGTATTTTGCTATCACTGCTGAGCGATCGCCGTCGGGACCGATCCGGAACGGATTGCCCCACTTGCTGCCGCGCCCGATATAGACCGCGCCCGCGGGCACGCCTGCGTGATGCTTGTTGAGAACCCTGCACATCGACAGCGCCTTTCGATCTCCGTTGCGGTGGACGCTTCGCAGGACGGGTTCAACGAGGGTCACCGATCGCGTGTCGCGATGGGAAACGGCTTGCCCGTTGACTGGAGAGCCGCCGCGTCCAGCACGTCCGCGACCGATACGGAGATCGCCATGCGCGATTCGGCAGGGTTTGCAGATACGACAAGCGCGCTCGCTGCGCCGTCAGGCGGAGCGCGCATGAGCCTCGTCAGTCCGGGTCGCGGGAGCCGGCGAGTATTGCCTCCGCCTTGGCAATCGCCGGCTGCGCGCGCTCGAGCCGGAAGGCGCGGTCGAGTTGCTCGGTGTCGCTTTGGCTCGCGAGAACCTTGACGAGGCCGAGCAGCACCTCAAGGTGCAACGCGATGCGCTGCGGCGTCTCGACATAGTGAGCGGGAATCGGCTGTGCGGCTCCGGTGTAGGCGGCATTCTCGCCAGACCAGATGCCCGTCACATAGGTCTCGCCGGCGGACTCGTAGTCGCGTTTTTCGTCAGACCATTCGTCGTCGTCGACAGCGAGGCGACAAGCCTCTTCCATCGTCGCGGCCTCGTAGGTCTGCTGGCGATAGACCGGCAGGCGATAGGTCGTCTCAATCGTGAAAGAAGGCATGGTTGGCCCTTCCCTTTGGGTGTTGCAAACACCCTCGGGCGGCCGCATCTGCGGTCCGGCGGGTCAAGGGCCGCGGAACGCGGGCGCAGCTTCCCTTGACGCGCCGGGCGGGCATGCGGCACGGACCTATGCCTACCCTTGGCGTCCTCCTTCGCCCCCGCTGTTGCCCGCCTCACGCGGCGCAAAGGTCTTCGTTCCAATCGTCGGCGCGCGGCCGGGATCGTGCAAAACGGGATCCGGTTTCCTCCGCGATCGACCGAATTCGCCCGGCATACACCTCGCCCTGCCGATTGTTATCGGTCGCGGCCACCAGCAGCACGTTGGCGCGCCCAGCCAAGGCCCGGATTGCGTCCTCCGTCGCCGGAGCCCATCCGCCTCCCGTGCTGACGTAGAGCGTGTCATCACGCAGTTTTTCGAGCGCAGCTAGGCTCATGGCGTCGACCGCCGCTTCGGTCACGCAGACGCGTGCGCAATCGGAAGCACCGAGGCGAAACAGCTCCTTGGCGCCGCCGGTCGCAAAGCCGCGCCAGCTCGGGCCGCGCTCTTCCCAGCCGGTGACGGTGTCGCGGGAATCTGTGTGCGCCGCCCACATGCTGCCATGCGGACCCTCCCGAAGCCGGCCATGGGCAACAATACCGGCGATGATGCGATCGGGGATGTGCCGTTCGTCGGTCAGATAACGCCAGGTCGGGGAGCCGGGCCGAGGCACAAAGCGATGTCGCCAACGGACCGCGATCGAGCCAATCGCCTTCGGCTTGGCAGGACGTTGCCAGACCGGTGCGCTCGGGATGAAGCCGACGACATCAGCGACACGATCGCACGCGTCGGTGAAGCCGGCGGCACCGAGGTGCTCGGCGAGCGAAAACACGTCCCCTTTTGCGGTCGACAGCGGATCAAACCAGCCGCGGCCGTCATGGATGACAATCACGATCTTGCTGTCGCGTCGATATTTGATCGCGCGGCGGGTGCTTTCCTTGATGTCGACTTTCCAGCCTTCTTTTTCGAGCAGGGCCGCGCAGCCGACCTTTTCGCGCAACCCTTCGATTTCTCTTTTGTTCATCTTCCTTCACCGGACTCGCGCAGGCAAGTCCGCCCTCTCTTGCGTTGGTCTTTCTTGCTCCTAGCCTTGCGGAACGTTCCTGACCGGCCGCGAAGCCTGCCGAATGCAAGGGCGCGCTGACCAACGGTCAATTGCCGCATCTGGTGCGCGGCGAAGCCTCCCTTGCAGCCGGCAAGGCGCCAGCGGCAGCCGGTCACCCGGCTCAATGAGCCGGGGTCCACGGGTCGTATTCATGAAGGATGGCGTCCTGTTCGCCGTCGTATTCGCTGGAGACCATGACGCCGAATTCGTTCTCAGCTTGGAAAAGGATGACCGGCACCAGCAGCGTGCGGGCCAAGTCGAATGCATGGTGCTGAGCGAGCGTGAGATTGTGCGACATTGAAAGGCTCCCGTCTTGCGGCGGGGACCATCCCCGCTCGACAGGCGCCGAAGTGTTCGGGGGCGGCTGCGGTCACCTCGCAGGCGAAGCCGAAGAGGTCGCACGCTTGCGTAGCGAACCCCTTGCGGGTTGATCGTGGAAGGCCGCGCTTGAACCAAGGAAAGCCCATTCGAGAGCGGGGTGGTCCTTCTCCGGAAGTGGGTGTGCCGAACTGTACATCTCCCGCCGGTGAGTCCATGCCGGCGACATCGAAACCGAGAAACAATGTGATCCTTCTTCCTTGAATAAGCGAAGAATGCGGTACGATGGGCGCGAACTAGCTCAGATCAGGTTGACGGTACGCCGACGGCGCGGTGACCGTAGAGCTGACTTGATATTGCTCGACCCGATGGCTTGTGACCGACCAAGCAACGTGTGGAAGGAGCGACCAGAGTCGGGGCTTAATCCGATCGGCGCGGCAAGCGGTTGTCTTCGACCAGGTCGAAGAAGCGAGTGAATTCCCCTTGAAACGTCATCGCCACTGTTCCTGTCGGACCGTGCCGCTGCTTTGCGATGATGACTTCCGCCTGGCCGCGCGCGTCCCTCATCTCGGATTCCCAAGTGAGATGCTCGTCGGTGCCGGGCTTCGGCTCTTTGTTCTTGAGATAATACTCTTCGCGATAGACGAACAAGACGACGTCGGCGTCTTGTTCAATCGAGCCTGACTCGCGCAGATCGGAGAGTTGCGGGCGCTTTTCGTCGCGGTTTTCGACCCCGCGCGAGAGCTGGGACAGCGCAACGACCGGGACGTTGAGTTCCTTGGCCAGCGCTTTCAGACCCGTCGTGATCTCCGTGATTTCCTGAACGCGATTCTGCGTCGCGCGCTGCGATCTGCCCTGCATGAGCTGAATATAATCGACGACAATGAGGTGCAGGCCTCGCTGTCGTTTCAGACGGCGCGCGCGGGCCGCGACCTGGGCAATGGAGAGCGCGCCTGTCTGGTCGATGAAGAGGGGCAGCCGTCGCATTTTCTGGCGGCAGTCGAGGAGTCTGCCGAAATCGGTCTCGCCAATGTCGCCACGCCTGATGCTCGAGGAGGGGACTTCCGCCTGTTCGGAGAGCACGCGCGTGGCAAGCTGTTCCGACGACATTTCCAGTGAGAAGAAGGCGACGATGCCCCCGGCGACGGGCCGTGGCGAGCCGTCGACCTGTTCTGTCGCGTCGTAGGCGCTTGCGACGTTGAACGCTATATTCGTGGCAAGTGACGTCTTCCCCATGCCTGGTCTGCCGGCGATGATGATGAGGTCCGTTGGTTGAAGACCGCCCATTTTGGCATCAAGATCCTTGAGGCCAGTAGCAAGCCCCGAGAGCCTGCCATCGGACTGGTAAGCTTGCGCGGCCCTGTCAATGGCGTTGTCCAGCGCGGTCTCAAACGTCTCGAAGCCGCCGCCATAGCGTCCCGTTTCGGCGATTTCGTATAGAAGCTGTTCGGCATGCTGGATCTGATCTTGCGGAGCGCAATCGACGGCCGCGTCAAAGGCGTCATTGAGCATGTCCTCGGCGATCTTGATCAACTCGCGTCGTACCGCGAGGTCGTAGACGGTTCGGCCGTAATCGGCGGCGTTGATGACGGTCGTCGCTTCCGCAGCCAGGCGGGCGAGATACTGCGCAGCCGATAGTCCGGCAATATCGAGCGCTGCTGGAAGGAACGTCTTAAGGGTAATTGGATTGGCAATTTTGTTTGAGCGGATCAGCTCGCTAATCACCTCAAAGATGCCACCGTGCAGAGGCTCGAAGAAATGATTAGCCTTCAGGAAATCGGCAACGCGATGAAAGGCGTCGTTGTTGATCAGCATGGCGCCGAGCAGCGCTTGCTCAGCTTCGATGTTGTGCGGTGGCTCGCGATAGTGTGGAGCTTCCAACGGTTTCAGTTTGAATGCTGCTTCTGACACGTTTGTCCGTCCGCCGAGCCAATGTTGAAGTGCAGGACCTACTAACAACAAAGGACCATGCAGGGGATGGGCGGCGAATCGCCCACCCGTGGAGAAGTGTAGCGCCAACGCAGGTAAAACCAATCGATTCGCCAGATCAGGGCAGCCTTCGCGGCTATTGGGTCAAGCAACCGCTCGCGTCAGGGATGGCCGCCCGCGAGGGGGAAGACCCGCATGCGGGGCTTCAGCGCAGCCGCCAGCCCGGCCCCCGAGGGGGGACGCCCAATTGCTCTCTCGACGAACCCGCAAACACAGATAATGGGGGCATGCGCAACAACGGTGAGCGGCACATCCTGTGGGCCAAATTGATGCAGGCGCCGGAGATCGGCCAATGACCCAGACCCACGCATAGCTTACGGCAATAACCCCTGACGAATCGCAAGCGCAACGGCGTGGGGAAGGGACAATGCGGCAAGATTTCGCCGCGCGTTGTCGAGATGGAACTTCACACCCCGCGGTGTGACGTCGAGAAGTGATGCAATGTCTTGCATCGTTTTACCCTGAGATATCCATGCAAGGCACTGCCGTTCCCGCTGCGTCAGCGCGGTGCCCGTCTGATCGTTCAACGAGGCTCGTCCCATCCTGGCGCTCACATGCGCATGGTAGGTAAGGCCGATCATTTGCAAGAGATCCTGGGAGGTCTCAACAAAACGGTCGAGTCCAAGGCTCCGGTCATCTACCGCCAGCGTAAACGCTGCGGATTGTCCGTTGCCGCCGGGAATCCGAACCGTCAAACCTGTCCTGATCTTGAAACTGAGCGCATCGTCAAACAGACGGCGTTCTCGGGCGGATTTCGCAGATCGCGCAGCTCGTCCGTCCCATTGAAACACCCGGCATGGGGTGAGGGGCTTCTGCAGAACAGGATCGATCTCATCGTATTGTTCATCGAAGTAGTGATCGGTCCAACTTTTCGGATAGGACGAGATCAGATTGGGGGCATCCGAACGGCGCCCGAAATAAGCAAACCACCGGAATCCCAATGCATGCGCGGTCCGCTCCGCCACGCGACGGAAATCATCTTCGGTGCGCGCCGTGTGAAGACAATCGACAAATTCATGGCAGGCCCTTTGGACATCTTTCATGGCGCCTCTCAATCAAGTTTATATCTATTCTAACGCGACAGGACGCGACTACGTCGAAACTCGCGCCCTGCGTGTGCGCCGTCTACGGCGACCTTACGGCGGCTTTGGGGCAGGCCGGTGTTCCCCACACCCCTGTCGAAACTGACAGCTTCAAGCGGTGACCGCTCCTGATTTCGTGGATCTCGAACCTGTGATTCGCAGCTGGAGATCAAGAATGAATGTCATCGCACTCACGCGTCCTGCGCTTTTGAGGAATTCCGCACTGGCGCTCGGGATGCACGGTCTGCGACGGCGCGTCTTTCAAGACCGGTTGGAATGGGAAGTTTCGGTGTCGGATGGACTTGAGGTCGATCAATACGACGTGCTGTCGCCGACCTATCTGTTGGGTATTGATAGGCGGGACGTTGTCGGTTGTGTCCGCCTGCTGCCGACCACCGGGCGCAATATGCTGGCGGATACGTTTCCGGTCTTGTTGGACGGCCGGGCTGCGCCAACAAACCCCAGAATTTGGGAAAGCTCACGTTTCTGCGTCGATACACAGAATGTGGCGGCCACAGCCGAGAATGGCTTGAGGGAAGCAACGTTCCTGCTGTTTGCGGCGATGATTGAATGGGGTCAGCAAAACGACCTTCAGGCGATCGCGACCGTCACTGATCTGCGAATGGAGCGTATCCTGCGCCGGGCCGGGTGGAGTCTCGATCGCCTCGGCGAGCCTCGCCAGATCGGAGCCACCAAAGCCGTCGCCGGTCTGTTGCCGGTAACCGATGATGCTCTCGCAGCAATCCGGACGGCAGGCAATATTTCCAAACCAGTCATCGAAACTCCGGCGTCTTTCGCTTTCGCTGCCTAAGCGCAAGCGTCGATTTTATTCCTGATCGGAGGCTGAAGTGGATCCCGCCGCATTCGCTACCCTTGTTGAACGATGTGCATCGCCTGCCATGGCCGCGCCTTTGACCGCGATCGTACAACAAGCGAGTTCGTTCGAACCCTTTTTGATCACCCTTGGCGAGCGCAAGCCGATCCGCCTTCAGGCTACCGACCGAAATGAGGCGATCCAGCTTGCGACGGAAGCGGCGGCGACGGGCAAGCCCGTTCGAATTGGCCTTGGTCAACTCGATCGCGAAGAGATGAAGCTGGCAGGTCTCACGATAGCCACGACGTTCGACGCTTGCCAACATGTGGCAGGCCTCGGCCGATTGTTTCAGGTCCGATTTCAAACGGCGATTGAGGACAGAGGCGGTTCTCACAAAGCGGCATTCGACGCTATCAAGAGCTTTGCGATGAAGGACAAGCCCACCATGCCCCAGGTAGGGTCACGCGCGCCCTCGCAACCTCCTGCCGACGAACCCGCTGCGAACTTATCCTCCAGTACCGATCTCGCCAGGGAGCGCCCAAGCTGGGACGTCTATCGCGCAGGTCTCGGCATGTCAGCCTTTGTGTATGGGCGGTGACTCGTTTGCTCAATCTCCAACCACACGTTCGAGCCGGCCTGGTCCGGCCGCAACACTCCTAGGAACTCTTCACATGCCCTCTCGTCTCAAGAAATCCGCCGCACTTCTTTGCATCGGTCTCGTTGTCAGCATCGGACTGGCCGAACCGGCGCTGGCGCAGACCGCGAATATCGAAGGCGTGCTGCAGAACATCGTTACCATGTTGACCGGCAACGTCGCGCGGCTGCTGGCGACACTGGCGGTCATCATCGTCGGCATCGCCTGGATGTTTGGTTATCTCGATCTGCGCAAGGCCGCCTACGTCGTGCTTGGCGTCGCCATTACGTTCGGCGCCTCCGAGGTAGTCTCGACCTTGACCGGGGGTCGATGAAGATGGTGGTCACCCATGACTGAGCCCATGCGTCTCACCGAGGACACTTTATTCCTCGCCTGCACGCGTCCGGCCATGATCGCCGGCGTCACGATGGAGGCGATGGCGCTGAACGTGATGTTCTCCTGCATCCTGTTCCTGGTGGCCGGGAGCATTTTGTACGGCCTGGTCGCGCTTCCGATCCACGGCCTCTGTCGGATTATCTGCCGGCACGATCCCAACATGTTCCGGATTTTGCTCGCCTGGATCGAGACCCGGGGCCGCACGCGCAACGCCCTGTTCTGGGGCGGATCGTCCTGCACGCCGCTGAAGCTGGTTCGGCGTTATCGAGCGAGGGATTTTGGTTATGCGTAACGCAGCGGCGAAAGCTCGCGAGATCGAGTCCGATATCTATTTGCCGTTCGCCCGGCACGTGACCGATACAGTGATTAGCCTCTCGACCCGCGCCTTGATCACGGTGATCCGGATCGACGGCATCTCATTTGAGACGGCTGAGGCGGTCGATCTGAATGATCTTCATGCCAAACTCAACCTCACGCTACGCAATATCGCCGACGACCGGCTGGCGCTATGGTCTTATCTGGTTCGTCGCCAGACATCGGATTACCCGAGCGGCACCTTCAGCTCGACATTTTCGGCCGCGCTGGATGCGCAATATCGCGAGCGGCTTCGGAGCGAAGCGCTGTTTCGCAACGACCTCTACCTCACGCTGGTATGGCATCCCGGCCGCGCGACGACGGACGCGGCGGCAGCGTTCTTCAAGCGGCTCGGTCGTGCCAGCCGGCGTTCCGTCGAGGTTGACAGCGAAGCCTTGAAACGGCTCGACGATGCCAAGCGCGACGTGGTAGCGGCACTCGAGCGTTACGATGCTCGTGTCGTCGGCTTGGTCGATCGCGACGGCATCGTGTTTTCAGAACCAATGGAACTGCTCCACGCCGTCACCTCCGGCGAGTGGATGCCAATGCCATTGCCGCAAGGACCGATCGGGCCGGCGCTCTACTCGAATCGCATCATCTTCGGCCGAGAAGCCCTCGAAATACGCAGCGCTGGCGGATCACGCTTCGCGGGCATGTTCGGGATCAAGGAATATCCGGCGTCCACCCGGCCGGGTCTGCTGAACGCACTACTCTCAGCTCCCTTTGAACTCATCCTTACACAATCTTTTGCCTTTCTGTCGAAGGCCGACGCCAAGACGGTTCTGACGCGCAAGCAGAACCAGCTCGTCTCGGCTCAGGATCCTGCGGCCTCGCAGATCGACGAACTCTCGGACGCGCTTGACGATCTCGAATCCAATCGATTTGCCCTCGGTGATCATCACCTCTCGCTGCTCCTGTCAGCTGATACGGCTTCGCAGTTGCAGGGGCACATGAGCGTGGCGCGTCGCGCGCTGGCGGACGCGGGCGCCGTGGTCGCGCGCGAAGATCTTGGGCTTGAGGCAGCCTATTGGGCGCAGCTTCCTGGACTATTCAAATACCGGGCCCGCGCCGGCGCGATCAGCTCCCGCAATTTCGCAGCATTCTCCCCGTTCCACACCTATCCCGTCGGAAAGCCAGACGGCAATCATTGGGGACCGGCGGTTGCGATGCTCAAGACCGCTTCCGGTTCGCCGTTCTACTTTTCATTTCATCACGGCGACCTCGGCAATACCTTCATCTGCGGCCCGTCGGGATCAGGTAAAACCGTTGTTCAGAATTTCCTGCTGTCGCAGGCCGAGCGGCTCGGCGCAACTTATGTGTTCTTCGACAAAGACCGCGGCGCCGAGATTTTCATCCGTGCTGCCGGCGGCACTTATCTGACGCTCCGCAACGGCGTCCCAACCGGCTGTGCGCCGCTCAAGGCGCTGGAGCTTACTCCGGCGAACCTCTCCTTTCTGGGCGAACTGGTCCGAAAGCTGGTCACACCCGACAACCGCCCGCTGACCGTCGCCGAGGAGGAGCGGATCGATTCCGGGTTGCGCGCGCTTAACCAGCTCCGGCAGGAGGAGCGTTCGTTCGGCGCATTGCGCGCCTTTCTCGGTCAACAGGATCGCGAGGGGATTGGTGCCCGGCTCGAGCGATGGTGCCGCGGCGCTCCCTACGGCTGGGTGCTCGATGGCGACCAGGACGCCATCGGCCTCGACGCCCGTTCCATCGGCTTCGACATGACCGATCTGCTCGATCACCCGACCGTCCGGACACCGCTGATGATGTACTTGTTCCACAGGGTCGAACGTCTGATCGACGGCCGGCGCTTGATCATCGACATCGACGAATTCTGGAAGGCGCTGGGAGACGAGGCGTTTCGAGATCTCGCCAACAACAAGCTCAAAACCATCCGGAAACAGAACGGTGTCATGGTGTTCGGTACCCAATCCCCCCGGGATGCGCTGGCCTCCCCAATCGCACACACCATTGTCGAACAATGCCCTACCCAGATTTTCCTGCCGAATGCGCGGGGAACGCGATCCGACTATGTCGACGGCTTCCACCTCACGGACACCGAGTTCCGCCTGATCAGGGAAGAACTCGCGCCCGAAAGCCGCCGCTTCCTCGTCAAACAGGGTCACAACTCGGTGGTGGCGGAACTGGATCTCGGCGGATTCGACGACGCGCTCGCCGTGTTGTCGGGACGGACGGAAACAGTCGAACTGCTCGATCGCATTCGGCAGGAGGTCGGCGACGATCCGGCCCAATGGCTGCCGGTATTTCACGCAGAGCGGGGGAAAGTTCGATGATGCATCAGCGCATGTCGGTGATGTTCGCGTCCGTGTCAGTCGTGAGTCTCCTGATGGCATCACCTGCAGGAGCTGAGATTGTGTTCGATCCTAACGTCTTTGCGCGGCAATTTGAGCAACTGACGGAACTGAAGAAGCAAGTCGATACGCTGACATCGCAGCTCAAGGTGGCGCAGGATCAGTTGAACCAGGCCAAGCAGCTCTATGACAGCTTCAACAAGCTGACCAATACCAACGACATTGGCGCACTATTGAACACACCGCAGTTTCGTAAAGTTCTGCCGCAACAGTTTTCCGATATCGAAAAGCTGGTGGCGGGGCAGGGCAGCGGCAACTTCGCAAACTCAATCAATCAGTATCTCTCGCAAAACCGCGCATATGCGGGCAACAGCGGCAATTCATATTACCAGAGCGAGCTCGACCGGATTGCCCGGCAGACCGGCGCCAAGCACTCCATGGGCCAGGCAGTCTACGACACCGCTTCGCAGCGTATCGATGCACTCGAAGAACTGAGAACTCGCATCAGCTCGGCGACCGACGTCAAGGAGATCTTGGATCTGTCGGCGCGACTGCAGGCCGAACAGGCGCTCCTGCAGAATGACGTGCTGCGGATGCAGGGTCTGGCGATGATCCAGCAGGCTCGCGTGGACATGGATGGACAGCGGGAGCGGGAGAAACAGCGACAACTGGTCGATGAGATCAAGGCAGCCCTACAATGAGAAAGACGACTTTTATTCTACTGTTGCTCGCCGCGACAATCAGCCTCACGGGCTGCAACGAGGCCGACACCAGTCATCCACCGAAAACAGTCGGTTGGTTTTTCGAACATCGCGACGAGCTTGCGGTGGCTCTCAAGGCGTGCCGCGACAACCCGGGAGAACTCGCAAAGACGCCAAATTGCGTCAACGCCAATGAAGCCCGCAACAAGGTCACCGTCCAAGAAATGAAAGACGCCCTGAAATAAGGATCGCCGCGATGGCCGTTAACGTCTTCGACAGCTTCTTGAAAGAGTTCGAGCAACCGATCACGGCATTCGTGTCGACCTCGGTATCGAATCTCGCTTCCTACATCGATGGTCCGCTGCGCGCCGCCGTGATGCTCTACGTCATCCTTTACGGTTTCGCGGTGATGCGGGGCGCGATTTCTGAGCCAATCATGGAGTTTGCCTGGCGCGCAATGCGGATCGTGGTTGTGGTGCTGTTAGCGACGAACTCGAGCACGTTCCAACAGTACGTAACGGGATTGTTCTTCGACTCTTTGCCGAAGGAGATCGGCAATGCTTTGGCGGGGTCTGGACTGAATACCAGTTCCGGCGCTCCGTTCGATCAGCTTCTGTCCAAAGGGATTGACGTTGCTAACAAGATCTACGACCAGGCCGGCCTGACCAACATCGCACCCGCACTGATTGCTGCCATTCTCCTGGTCTTTGTGGCCGTCGGTTCGTTCCTGCAATTCGCCATTCTGCTCTACGCCAAAGTGGGTCTCGGGGTCGTGATCGCGCTCGGCCCGGTATTCATTGCGCTGGGACTATTTGAGGCGACCCGCCCGTTTACAGAGGCCTGGCTCCGACAGGTCGCGAACTTCGTGATCCTATTGGTGCTGGTGGTCGCCCTCGTCGGGCTGATGTTAACCACCGTCAGCGGCTTCATCGACAGGTTTGCGGCAAACGCCGGAACAGCCGGCGAGATGGTGGTGGCTGCGGTCGCTATCAGTGCGGTGCTCGGTCTCTCCGGTTACATCGCGCTTCAACTGCCGGTCATCGCTGGCGGTCTCGCCGGGGGTGGCGCGTCACTCGCAAGCCGGCTGGTGACGAGCCCGCTAATCGCCAATACCACGGCCGCAGCCGGCGGCGCCTATGCCGGCGCGCGCGGGGCGGCCAGTCGCGGTCTCGCGGCCATGCGGGCCAGCCGTCAGGGCGGCAGCATGCGGCGCACTCGATCGCAGGGGGCACCGGCCGCCTAGACGACCAAACGACATCGCCGGCATCAGGCCGACCAGGGAAATCAGGGGCATAAGAAGAATGTGGTACCGACTCTCAATTGTGTGCGTGATCGGGATGCAGCTTGGAGGCTGCGCGATCTGGTCCAAGGCACCACCCTCCTGTGACGGTCTGGCCCGGCGGCCGCTCAATCGTTCGTTATGGGACTGGGAAACCGGCACGCCTTTGGCCGCGCCTGAGCCGCCTATCACGCCATCCGCACCGATAATGCGCAAAGGCGACAGCAGCCCACCAGCCCCAGCGACCCACTTGGCCCTGAGCTTCGCACCAGGCGACGGGACCGACATAGCCTCGTCCTACCGCCCGTGCGGCAAGGAGACATGAGATGGTTCGTCAGGATGATCTGAAAACCTATTTCGAGAACGCACGGCGATGGGAGCAGGATCTGTTGTTGTCCGCCCATCGCTCGCGGCGAGTAGCCTGGGTGATCGCAGCGGGTGCTTGTGCCTTGGCGGTCGCCTCTGTCGGCGCGGTCGCAGCCCTTGCACCGCTTAAAACCGTCGAGCCGTTCGTGATCCGGGTCGATAATGCCACCGGCATCGTCGAGACGGTCTCCGCGCTCACATCCACATCGTCTCGATACGACGAGGCGGTCACCAAGTATTTCCTCGGGCGTTATGTTCGGGCACGAGAGGGCTATAGCTACCCGGAGGCCGAAACCAACTTTCGCACGATATCGCTACTGTCGGGGCAGGGCGAACAGGCCCGTTTCGCGGCCTGGTATCGCGGCTCCAATCCCGAAAGCCCGCAGGTCGTGCAAGGCCGTTTCGGCATCGCCACGGTGCGCATCAAGGCGATATCGCTTCTGGCCGACAACGTCGCATCCGTGCGTTTCATGAAGGAGAGCCGTAAGGGCGAGGAAACCCGCGTCACCCATTGGGTCTCGACCCTGACGTTTTCCTATGCCAACGCGCCGATGTCCTCCGCCGACCGGCTCATCAATCCGCTCGGCTTTCTGGTTTCGGAATATCGCGCCGATCCGGAGGTCGTGCCATGAAACGTCTTGCTCTTTTGATGATATTGGTGCTTGGCATTGCGAGTCCTGTTATGGCCTTGCAACAACCGTCTCCAGGGCAACGCGATGCGCGCGTTCGAACGGTAACCTACGACCCGGCCAACGTAGTCCGCCTCAACGGCGTGATTCGCGCCTCGACCCAGGTCGTGTTCGCGGATGATGAGGAGGTGGCGCATGTCGCGATCGGCGACGCGGTCGCATGGGAAGTCGCGCCTGCGGGTTCGATCCTGTTCCTCAAGCCGCGCGAAAAGCATCCGCCGACCAATCTGCAGGTTGTGACCACCCGCCCCGACGGCCGCAAGCGCTCGTACCAGTTCGAGCTGTCGATCGCCGAAACCACGCTGGCGGACAGCTATTTCGTGGTTCGCTTCGCCTATCCCGGTGACGAGATTGAGCGCCGGCGCACCGACGCCGCAGCCCGCGGCGCCGAGCGCGAAGGCGCCCTGATCGAGCAAACGTTTGATCTGCACCATGCCTATGGGGCGCGCAACTGGCGGTTTTCGGCGCAGGGCTCGATCGATCTCGAGCCGGAAACCGTGTTCGATGACGGCAAAGAGACCACATTCCGCTTTGCGGGCAACCGCGAAATTCCGGCGATCTACCTGATCAACTCGGACGGTTCTGAGAGTCTGGTGCCGAAGGATGTCCGCGGCGAACTCGTGGTGGTCCATGCCACGGCGAAGCAGTTTCGGTTGCGCAAAGGCAACGACGTACTTTGCATCTTCAACGAGGCCTTTGACGCGGTCGGTGTCAATCCAGGCACCAACACCACCAGCCCGTCGATCGAGCGGCGGGCGAGGAAGTCACCTCCATCCCCAAAGTCACGATAGGCGGCGCGATATGACCGAGATTCAAAATGAGGCGCTGCCCGATGACCGTGGCATTACTCCCGTGGGAGGAGGGGATAACGGTCGAACGGCGATGCTCAAGCGCGGCTTCGGCGCGCTGGCGCTTACCGCGTTCGCGTTTCTGATCATCTGGGGGACCTGGAAAGGCGACAAGCCGGTCACCGATTCCGCCCGTAAGCTCATGATCCGGCAGGCTGCGGCGTTCGAACCCGTCAAGGAGGCGCCGGCGGCGCCGATTACCACGGCGTCCATCCCGGTCGCTCCGGTCGCGGCCGTGTCAGCGGCATCCGCACCCGCTCCAGACCAGATGCTCGAAAGCGCGCGGCGCGCGCCAGTATTGGCCTATAACCGGCCGGTGTCGGCTGCACATCCCCCTCGTGACGGCGTGACCGGAAGCATCAGTACCGATCCCTACAGTTTTGGGCGAGGCGAGCCGCGCAATGACCTTGCCGACAAGCTCAAGCCTACGCCAATCGAAGGGGTACGCGCGGCGCGGCTTCCCAATCGCAACCTGCTGGTCACACAGGGAACGTCGATCCCGTGTGTGCTGGAGACGGCGATGTCGTCGGACGTGGCGGGCTTCGTCTCCTGCGTCGTCATGCGAGACGTGATGTCGGATTCCGGCAACGTCGTGCTGATGGAAAAGGGCACCCAAGTGGTCGGCGAATATCGTGGCAATGTGAAGCGCGGCTCAAAACGCATGTTCGTGTTGTGGACGCGGGCCAAAACGCCGACCGGGGTGATTGCGGCTCTAGCCTCGCCCGCAACGGACGCGCTGGGCCGCGCCGGTTTTGATGGTGACCTCGACACCCATTTCTGGGAGCGATTCGGTTCTGCAATGCTGCTGTCGATCGTCAGCGACGCTTCTTCGATCGGGCGTCAACAACTGCAAGACGGCTCAATCCAGGTCAACAACACAACGGGCGCCACCAACACCGCCGCCGCCATCGCCGTTGAGCAGTCCATCAACATCCCGCCGACGCTGAACAAAAACCAGGGCGAATTGGTCAATATCTTTGTCGCGCGCGACGTGGATTTCTCCTCGGTCTATCAATTGCGGCGGATCGAGAGCCGTACGCAGATTTTGGACCGCACCGTCCCCGGGGTCATCGTGGCCCCGGCTGTGGTGACAAAATGAGCGAGGTCACATCGATCGAACGCGATGGCGGTCGGCTCGTGCTGGCGCGCTACCTGGAGCCGCTGGCCCCATATTTGGCGGACAAAACCCTGACCGAAATCGTCGTCAACCGTCCTGGCGAGATTTTCGTGGAAGGACCCGGCGGCTGGAGCCGGCACGAAGCGGCATCACTCACCCATGCTTACCTTCTGCATCTCGCAACCGCTGCCGCCGGCCACACCCGTCAGGACATCGGACCGGAACATCCGGTGGTCTCGACCAGCTTGATCGGCGAGGAGCGCTGCCAGATCGTGGTGCCGCCGGCTGTCCCGGCCGGCATGGTCAGTCTGACGATCCGCAAGCCGTCGGTGCTGACAATGACACTGGACGCCTTCGAGCGGGCAAAACTGTTCGATGAGGTCCGCGTCGCCAATGACGAACTCACCGCCGACGAACATCGGCTTCTGGCCCTGAAAGAAGCCGGTGCCTGGCGCGAGTTTCTACAGCTTGCCGTCTCAACTCGCCGCAACATCATCATTTCCGGGGCGACTGGTTCGGGAAAGACCACGCTGTCGAAGGCGTTGATCGCGGCGATCCCGGCGCACGAGCGACTCATCACCATTGAGGATACCGCCGAGCTTGTCATCCCGCATCAAAACTGTGTACGGCTGCTCTACGCCAAGGACGGGCAGGGTCTTGCCAAGATCGGACCGCGCGAACTGCTCGGATCCTGCCTGCGGATGCGGCCCGACCGCATCCTGCTGCAGGAGCTGCGCGACGGCACGGCCTTCTTCTATCTGCGGAATGTGAACTCCGGTCATCCAGGATCGATCACCACGGTTCATGCCGACAGCGCCCGGCTCGCCTTCGAACAACTCACTCTATTGGTGAAGGAAAGTGCGGAGGGGCGCGATCTGCATCGCGACGATATCCGTTCGCTGCTGCTGCTTCTGGTCGACGTCGTGGTCCAGATGCAAAAGCGCGAAGGCCGCTACCGCATCACGGAAATCTATTATGACCCCGTTCGCAAACGCGACCACGCCCACTAGGTTCGCGCTCGGTACTGCGCTTGCGCTCGGTGCCAGTGCGCTCTTTCTGCTGGTCGCCTCCAACGTTCTGCTGCTCGGGTTGCGGCTGCATGACGGCGGATTCCACTGGTTGGAGATCGCCACGGGCTGGCCGCGTTACGGCGCCGACCCGCGATTCGACCGCTGGCTGACGTTGGCAACGCTCGCCGGCGTCGTTGTGGTGTTCGGAATGCTCGGCGCTATCCTCCGTCAACGTCCGCTCCCTCTTCATGGCAGCGCGCGCTTTGCCTCAGAGCGGGAGATCAAGGCCGCGGGCTTGCGTTCCGCTGAAGGCATCCTGCTCGGACGCAAGGACGGTGCGCTGCTGTGTTTCGGAGGCTCCGAACACGTCCTGGTTTACGCACCGACCCGCGCTGGCAAGGGGGTCGGCTATGTCATTCCCAATTTGCTGAACTGGCCAGATTCCGTCGTTGTTCTCGACGTCAAGAAGGAGAATTGGGATCGCTCCGCTGGATTTCGGGCGGCCCATGGTCAGGAGGTCCATCTGTTCGATCCGCTTGAGGAGAACGGTCGCACCGCGCGCTACAATCCGCTAAGCTATGTGCGCAGCGATCCAGCGGATCTCTATGACGATCTGCAGCGCATCGCTGTGATGTTGTTTCCAGCGGAGAGCCGCGGCGATCCGTTCTGGTTCGAGGCCGCTCGCTCGGCCTTCGTCGCGATCGGCGGCTATGTCGCGGAAACGCCTGGCTTACCCTTGACGATCGGCGAGATCCTGCACCAGCTGTCCGCGTCCAGCGACCTCAAGTCCCATTTTGAGAAACTCATCACCGCTCGCAAGTCGGGCCCGTCACCACTGTCGCGACATTGTATCACGGCGCTGAACGATTTCCTCGCGGCCTCCGAAAACACCATGAACTCGGTGCGCAAGACCGTCACAGCGCGCCTTGGTCTCTGGCTCAACCCCCGGATCGATGCCGCAACTTCGACCAACGATTTCGATTTGCGGCAGCTGCGGCAACGGCCGATGTCGATCTATCTCGGCGTAACGCCTGACAATCTCGACCGTATGGCGCCGCTTCTGAACCTGTTTTTTCAGCAAGTGGTCGATCTCAATACCCGCGAACTGCCGGAACAGAATCCGAAACTCAATCGCAAGGTTCTGCTGCTGCTCGACGAATTTCCGGCGCTGGGCAATGTCAATGTGCTGGCGAAATCGGTGGCGTTCATCGCCGGATACGGCATCCGCCTCCTCACCGTGGTCCAGAGTCCGTCGCAGCTGCGCGCCATCTATGGGATCGACGCCGCCCGCAACTTCATGACCAATCACGCCGTCGAGGTTGTGTTCGCGCCAAAGGAACAGGACGTTGCAAATGAACTTTCGGAGCGGATCGGTTACGACACCGTGAAAGCGCGCAGCCGCAGCGGACCGAAAGGGCTTGCGATGCGCTCAACCAGCGAGACGGTCTCCGAGCATCGTCGCGCCCTCATGCTGCCGCAGGAACTGAAGCTTCTCCCGAAATCCAAGGCCTTCATTCTTGGCACTGGCGTTCCGCCCATCATTGCCGACAAGATCGTATATTACGAAGACAAGGCGTTCCTCACACGTCTGCTACCGGCACCTGTCCCGGAGCTGCCCAGGAGCCGTTCGAATGCACTGCTTGACGCCGAGATCAAGGAGCTCCGCTCCGAAGTCGCCGAGCTCCGCGCGGTATTTCGGTCTCGCCCAATGACCGACGAGGAAGTGGCGGACCCCTCCACAATTCCCGCAAATGCCAGTTTCGATTTCGGCGATGTGGATGTGGATCTTGAAGGGCTGTCCGAGGACGACATGAAAGCCTGGACCTTGAATTACATCGACGCTCAGGCCCTCCCACTGGCGCGACGGCCAAGCCGGAAGCAGAATGGACGGCAACATGAACGGCACGCTTGACGGCGGCGAGGACTTTAGCCTCAAACGGCAGGATCGCGCCGGTCGCGATCCCAATGCAGACAAATCAGGCGAGGGTCGGGCGACGACGTCGGACAAATCACCCTCCGCGATGGTCGGTGGCGATGCGCTGCCCGATCGTATCCGGCGCAAATATTATGTGGTGACCAATGAGCCCGGAAAAGATCGGCCAGCCGGCGAGGCGCGGCTTTATGCCGACGAGCGCGGCGAGTATCTCGCTTTCAAGGTCACCGACGACCGCCTGGTCACGCGTCTGGCGGCGGCCGAAGTGATCCGCGACATGGTCAGCGTGGCGCAACATCGGCAATGGGATTCTCTCCAGGTCCGCGGCTCCGTGGAATTCCGGCGCGAGGCCTGGCTTGAAGCCGGCGCGCGCGGACTAGAGGTTCAGGGTTATCAGCCAACTGAGCTTGACCGACAGACCCTTGCTGATCGGCGAGAAGTCTGGGACCGGGCCCATTCGGGCACCCCGGAAGTCGAGGCTCGTTGGGCTTCCGATAAAGGAGAGCGCGCGGATAAGTTTGACTACGACAAGGGCATATCCGGACGCCTGATCGAGGTCGGTCAGGCACCTTACCGCAATCGTACCGATGCCGAAGCGACCACTTATGTTGCTCTCGAGCTCGACAATGGCCGCCAGCATCAAGTGTGGGGCGTGGGTCTTGAAAAGGCGACGGCCGACAGCAACGCGAAGCCCGGTGATCGCGTTCACGTGCGCCGGGACGGTGTCGAGCGCGTCACAAAAGAGATCAGGGTGATCGACGCCACCAGTGGGCATGCACATATCGAACAGCGTCAGATGCCGCGCAATCGTTGGCAGGTGACTGCTGAGAAATTTCGCGCGGCAGATCGGCAGACAGCCGCCCGTGAACCCGATCTGGTGACGGCGCAGTCGCAAATGGTTATCATCGAGAAAGCCTTGGAGCGCGCGTTTCCCAAGGATTTACGCGCGCGTCACAGCATCATGGAAGCGGCGAGGGAACGGATCGCACACCATCTTGGGCAAGGACACTCATTCGGCCGAGCAACCGTCATGGAACCAGCTCAGGACCGTCATCGATCGGAAGGCGATAAAGGTGATGCTCTGCAAGCCCGGAACGGCGAGCGCGTGAGAATTCAGCAACGAGAACGCTGATCGCGCCGACTTCTCCGTACTAATTGTTTCAGGTCTTACTCACTGCGTGAAATCCCAGGTTCAAATCCTGTCCCCGCTCGCGACACTCCCGCAGCGAAAGCTGCGGGAGTGTCGCGTTTCCGAGTCTTTCCAATGACTTGCGCTTCGATCCAGCCAAGGATCGTGCCCAATTCGCCGTGTAAGGTGGCGTCGATTTCGCCGCGGTTCGGGCCAGGGCGCAGCGTAATTTTCTCAACCAGCCCCCGGATTGCTTCCGCTGCCTCACCACGATCCTCGGGGTTGTTGAGCGCCTCCGCCAGTCGCTCGACCTTCATCCGATAGACACACGACACGTTCGGATGGATGTCCGGAATATCTGCCGGCACCTGCGCTAGAGTTTCCTTCAGCACGTCCTCGCGGGCCTCCAATTCGCGCATGCGATCGGTCATGCCGCGCGTGTGGCCGCCTCCTTCAATCACACTCAGCATTTGCTTCAAGGTGCGCTGGATCTTCGCCAACTCCGAGCGGTGACCCTCGCCACTAGCGCGGCGTTCGCGGTTAAGCCCGTTCGTCTCCTCCGCGTAAGCGCGTATTGCCTCAGCTGCCATCTGCGGCGCCATCATCCGGTCCTGGAGCCGGCGAGCACGCGCTGCTCAAGGTCAGCCTGTGCGATCGTGCGGCTGTTCGTGCAGGAGCCGTTGGTAACACGGGCCGCACAGGCATAGCGGTCCTGGCCGCGCAGCGAGTAGGGGCCGCCGCAAACGCCGCAATAGATCAACCCGGAAAACAGCGACTTCGGTCGGTGCAAGCCGTTCAGCCGGTTCGACTGTGCCTCACGCACCGTCTCGACGACATTGACATATTTGTCGGCGATCTCGCTCTGACGCGCTTTCACCGCCTGCCAGAGTTTGTCGTCGATAATCCTGAGTTCCAGAACCTCGGTGACGATCCACTCCGATTTTGATGATGCCGGTGCCGCGCTTTACGTGTCCGCGGATCATGTATTCAACCATGTGAACTTATGTGGCCGGCCGGCGCCGATGTCGGCCACGCCGATCAGCCGCACAGGTTCGCCGCCAATCAGGTTCTGCGATGGACCCGGCCGACGCGCTGCTCTATCAGGCACAGCAGGACAGCTTGGCGACATCCTTAGTGAAGGTCTGCGCGGCAAGCTTCAATCCCTCGACTGTCGTGAGATAGGGGAAGATCGTCTCGGCGAGTTGCTCGACCGTCAGGCCGCATTTGATCGCGAGCACCGCGGTCTGAATGCTATCTGCTCCCTCGGGCGCAAGGATGTGCGCACCAAGAAGCCGTCCGCTACTTGCCTCGGCGACCAGTTTGATCAGGCCGCGGGTGTCGCGCGCGGCCAGCGCGCGGGGAACATACTTCAGATCGAGAGTAGAGGTCTTTACCTTTAAGCCTCGAGCGCCGGCTTCGGCTTCCGTCAAGCCAACGCTGGCAACTTGCGGATCGGTGAACACCACTGCCGGCATGGCGGTCGCATCGTAGGGTTTCCTGTTGCCGTTGAGTGCGTTCTCCGCCGCGATCCTGGCGCCGTAAGCCGCCATGTAGACAAATTGATCGCGCCCGGTGACGTCGCCGGCGGCATAGACGCCAAGCTTTGAGGTGCGCATGCGGTCATCGACGTTGATACCGCCGTTCGAAAGAAGTTCGACACCGCTTTCCGCAAGCCCGAGGTCGTCGGTGTTGGGCCGGCGTCCGGTCGTGATGAGGACACGCTCGGCCGTGATCGTCTCGGCGCGGCCATGGGCTGAAACCAAAAGCGCGATGCCCATCGGCGCTTGTTGGATCTCCCGGTATGAGAGCCCCTCGCGAACGGCGATGCCTTCCTCGGTGAAATATTTGGTCAGTGCGGTGCTGATTTCCGGCTCCGCATCCGGCAACAAACGGCGGCGTACCGCGATCGTCACCTTGACGCCGGCGCGGGCGAACATCTGGCCGAGCTCGCAGCCGATGTAACCGCCGCCGATCACCAGCAGGGACTTCGGCAGTTTCTCGAGTTCTAGGGCCGTCGTGCTCGTCAGATACGGCACATTTTCGATCCCCGGGATCGATGGCATCGCCGCAGCGGCGCCGGTCGCGATGATGACCTTGCCTACCTTGATCGGCTCACCGTTCACCATCACGCCGTCGTTTGTCAACCGGGCCCGGCCTTCCCGATAAGCGACCGTGTTGTAGCTCGGCAGCAGATCGAAATACTTCGCCTGCCGCAACGACGACACCAATTCATCCTTCTGCCGCACGACCGCGGCCCAGTCCGCGATTCCGCCATCCGTCCGGATGCCGGCAAAGCGCGATGCGGTTTCCGCGTGATGAACTGCCTCGACTGCACGGATCATGGTTTTCGACGGGACGCAGCCTACATTGACGCAGGTGCCCCCGATCATCCCGTGCCCGACGAGCGCAACATTGGCGCCAAGCTCCGCTGCGGCAATTGCGGCCGAGAAGCCGGCCGAGCCAGCGCCGATGACGGCAAGATCATATCCGCCATTCGCTTTCGGCGCGTCGGAAGCGCAACAGTCACCAACGGTCATCGTGAAACTCCTGATACTGAATTAGATCGGAGAAAGCCGCGTTCGCCGACGGACGGCGCTCCACCTTATTTGGAATCGTTTGGCTCGCCAGCCGAGCGCCCGCTGTCGGAAGCGTCCTTTACTTTTTGGCGAGCCAAACGGGCTTTTCAGTTCTTGACGTGTGCGGGGTAGCCGGCGTTCGTGGCCGCTGCGATCAGCGTAGGAACATCGGCGGTCGCATCGTCGAAGGTGACGGTCGCGACGGCGCTCGCGTTCGCGTTGGCTTCCTTGACCTGGACCGCTGTGACGCCCTTTACCCGCGACAGCGTCTTCTTGACGATCGGCGCGCAGAGTTCGCAGGTGCCGTTATCGACATTGAGGACAACAGTCTTTTCAGCGGCCTGAGCGACGAGCGGCGATAGCGCCATGGCGAGGGCAGCGGCGGCGATCCTGATACGAATCATGATCTCTCTCCTTTTGGATTCTGGATTGGGCAACAGACTAAAGAAATAACGGTGCGATTTTTGGAAAGCCGAGTGCCACGATCACCAGAACGGTGGCGACCCAAAGGCCGATCTTGGCCGTACGTCCGGAACGCGGCTTGGCGCAGTAGGAATCTTCGGCACAGTCCACCTTGGGCTTGCGATAGACGAGGTAGAACCCGTAACCGAGGAAGGCGAAGGTAACCACGGCGAAAATCGGCTGATAGGGTTCAAGCGCGGTCAGGTTGCTGATCCAGGCTCCGCTGATTCCGAGCGTGAAAAGAGCAAATGGTACCACGCAGCACGATGCCGCGCCCAGCGCCGCCAAAATTCCGCCAACAGAGGCCAGCCGGGCCGTCCGGGTCGACGAATCCCCCCGATCGGCCTCACGCGAGGAGGGCGTTGCGCCAGTGAAGTTTTGTTGCACTATTTTGTCCATGTGCTGCGCCCTCCGTGACGCCTTGTAGTGTTATGGGGCCTGTAGCAAGTACAGGTTCAAGCGGAACTTTCGGAACCGCCAACACGGTTTTGTGAGGCGGCGCCTCAAGGAAATTGCGCTTGAACCCTACTCGACGGACTACTACGGCATATTCATTGGCCTACAGCATCCTCTGCGTCTTCATCAATGCCAGTTCAGCGGCGTGTCAGGCGCTCAAGTCGACATCGGGGTACCGCACCGGGTTTCTTTGCCGAGCAAAGATCTGCGCTTCCGGAAGCGTTACATGTGCTTCCTGCCGGGCTTGCGACCAGGCCGTGAATGTCCGTTCGTCCTTGAACAGGTTGACGTGGTCGCAGAACGCGCTTCGGAGATTGACGCAGCAAGCGTCGCTATCCGGCGCGACGATCGACATCACGCAGCCGGATGGCGGCGTCGAGCGCAACTGGCCGGGTGCCAGCTCGACGGTAAGTTGGGTCCCGGATCCGGGGCAGTGCGTGACCAAGGTCGCCGGCTTGCCGAGAATTTCCGGAAGAAAAAGCGCGTCAAAAGCGCACCAGGTATAGAGCCCGGCGTCTTCCGTGTGGAAGCGATGGTGCGTCGGAACGAGGCTCAGGCCTCCAAATGCAATGACCTGTCCATGTTCATCGAATCCAAAGTTTGTCGGCGGGAATTCGAGCAGAAGCTGGTCGATGCGTTCCGTTGGAAGGTCGCACCCGATGCCGAGTTGCTCGCGCGTCACCGGCACGCCGCAACCAAGCAATCTGAAGAGCTCGACACTCAGTCTCTGCAGTTCCGGAGTATTCTCTGTCAGAACGCGCCGCCTCAAGTAAACGTCGAACGCTTGGCGGCCGGCGTTCGGATCCAAAGCGCGCGATGCGGGCTTCGTGTTATTGGGGGCTCCCTGCGAAGCGCTCTTCATCACGTGATTTACTTCCTATGTTTCGTCAGTGCCGTAGATGGTTTTCGGCAAGCTCGGAAGAGCGTAGTGGCTGTAGGTAATACAGGCTCAAGGGCGAATTTCGTGGCGATGGCACTTTTCCGCGAAACGCTCGCCGCAGCGAGCGATGCCGCAAAGGACCCTCCGGTCCGACTTCGCGCGCAGCCCGGGGTGGGTTGTCCTTGCCAATGGCGGGTGTCGGCGCTATCTGACCTGTAGTCATTACAGGTTCGAGGCGGATACTATGTGGAGCAAGACGACAAACCGGGACGAATTCCTGACTCGCGGTGCACTGGCTGCCCAGACCGGCTGCAACATCGAAACGATCCGGTACTACGAGCAGATCGGCATCCTACCGGCGCCGCCTCGCAGTCAAGGCGGGCATCGCCTCTACGGGCAAGCTCTCGTCAGACGCTTGCATTTCGTCCTCCGAAGCCGCGATCTGGGTTTCACTCTCGAAGAAATCCGGGAATTGCTCAGAATGGTGGATGGCGACAATTACACGTGCAGGCAGATTGAAGCGTTGGCACTCGAGCACGTGCAGGCGATCCGCCGAAAGATGGCGGATCTCAAGAAACTCAAAGTCGTGCTCGAGACGATGGCTTCTCAGTGCGGGGGCGGGAAAATACCCAAGTGTCCCATCATCGACGCGTTGTTCGATGCGCGCGCGCCGATACGTTGGGCAAGGTAGTTCGGGCACTTCGGCGCGCGTCTCTTCAGCGTTTTGAAGGCGATCTATTCCCGGCAGGCAGACGCGCGTGACGTTCCGGAGATGGCTCCTGCGATCGTGAACGCAAGCCTCTTGAACGTGTAGGTACTACAGGGTGCACTTTGTTTCTGAACGGCCACAGGAGTGGACCGGCCCGGAGAGGCGTGGCACCATGAACGAACGCACCATAGGTGCAATTGCCCGCATGCTCGCGGTGCTGTGCTGCGGCGGGCCTGTTCTCGTCAGCGCCGCTGGGCGCGGCCGGGACCGCGGGGCTCCTGTCGTGGCTTTTCAAGTCCCTCTATTTCGCAATCCCGGGCAGTATTCATCGCTCTCGGGCTAGTCGGCGTCTTGTTGATGACCATGCGGTTGTGCGAGTAGATCGTGATGACCATCACGATACTCATCACGACGACATTCACCACGACACTCGCCACGGTGATCGCCATGACGACCGCCACGATTAGAGCCGGTTCTGGTCGGAACTGGGTTGAAGAGTAATTTTGAGAGCCGGAAGGGAACTTCGGATTTCACCTTCCGGCTCTGAGGGTGCAGGAGAAACCAGCAAGGCGCGGGGGCTATCGCCGAAAGTTGGTGACGGTGGGAATCGGAAAGGCGGCATATCGTGGGGGTGCTTGACGCCTCCACTTCTCCACCGAAGGAGCGATATGCCGTGCCACAGGATAACGTTATCAAGCTGATTCAGCCAGGATTCTTCGACGATCAACTCACCGGAATCTTACGCAACGGAGCCCGTGCGCTGCTTGCCAAGGCGGTCGAGGCCGAGGTCGCGGACTTCCTCGACAAGCATGCAGATTTGAAGACCGGGGACGGCCAGCAGCGGGTGGTCCGCCACGGTCATCTGCCGGAGCGCGAAGTGATGACCGGTATCGGTCCGGTCGCCGTCCGCCAGCCGCGTGTGCGTGACCGCGAAGCCGCCGCCGCCGATCCAGGGCGCATCCGGTTCTCGCCGTCGATCCTGCCGCCCTACATGCGCCGGTCGAAGTCGATCGAGACGCTGCTGCCGATCCTTTATCTGAAGGGTATAGCGTTGGCGGCACTGCTCGGCAATGATGCTGCCGGGTTGTCGGCATCGGCCATCGGCCGCCTGAAGGACGGCTGGTTCGACGAACAAGCCGCTTGGCAGAAGCGCGATCTGTCGGCGAAGCGCTACGTTTACATCTGGGCGGATGGCATCCATCTCGAAGCACGCCTGGAGGACGAAAAGCAGTGCATCCTCGTGCTGATCGGCGCGACGCCGGAAGGCCGCAAGGAACTGGTCGGCTTCACCGATGGCGCCCGCGAGAGCGCGCACGACTGGCGCGATCTGCTGCTCGATCTGAAGCGGCGCGGGCTCGACGTGCCCCCGCGGCTCGTCATCGCCGATGGCGCCCTCGGGTTCTGGAAGGCTGCCGGTGAGGTCTGGCCGAAAACGCGCGAGCAGCGCGGCTGGGTGCACAAGACCGCGAACGTGCTCGCCAAGTTGCCGAAGAGCCAGCAGCCGAAAGCCAAACGCGCGTTGCAGGAGGTCTGGATGGCCGAAACCAAGGCCGCCGCCGAACTGGCGTTCGAGGCATTCATCGAGAGCTACGCGTTGAAATACGACAAGGCGGCCGACTGCCTGAGCAAGGATCGAGATACGCTACTGGCATTCTACGACTTCCCGGCCGAGCATTGGAAACACTTACGGACCACCAACCCCATTGAAAGCACCTTCGCCACCGTGCGCCACCGCATGATCCGATCGAAGGGCTGTCTATCCAACAGGACCGCGCTCACGATGGTCTTCAAACTGATCGAGGGCGCCCAAAAAAGCTGGCGCCGTCTCGACGGTCATAACCAGTTGCCAAAACTCGTTCTCGGTGTGACATTCAACAACGGGATCGAGGTCATCGCAAAGCCGATTGATCGTCAGCCCGCAACCGCCGCCGCCTGACCGGCCCCGGCCGTCACCAAGATTTGGCGATAGCTCCAAGGCGCGAGTAGTTTAGGGGCTAAAATTACAGCAGCGATCAGTTCGTCTTCTCGTCATAAATTCCGATGCGTCAGCGGTTTTATATAATAAGGGCGCGCCATTTGGCGCGCCCGATGGAATTCCGAGAGCAAGTGAATCACATTTTCATCTTGGAATGGTCCATGCCCTTCATGCCCTTCATTTTCTTCGCGTCGCTTTTGGCCTTCTTTTGCTTAATCTGGACAACTTCGGCTCCGGCGTTTGTCATGCCAGGTTGACTTCCGACCGGAAGGGCAACAGCCGCAGCGGCAGAACTGACGAAGGCGAACGCTATAACGAGCAACACCCTGTTCATATTCATCTCCGAGTTAATGATGATCACGTGAACCAATGCGAGACGTGTGAGGGAGTTCCCTCCATGCGAAGCGAACCGCCTGAGGGAACTTATTTCGGAGTGGCGGCTTTCCTCTCTACGATTACAAAGAGGGGAGGATCCTATGTCTCGTTTTCCGCTCATAGGCGCTGCGGCGCTGTTAACTATTGCGGTATGCGCTCCCGCCTCGGCTCTTCCTTTGGCGAAGATGACCACCGCTGCGCTGCCCGAACCGCTCGTGGAAAATGTTCACCTCATTTGCGACAGGTACGGGCGGTGCTACAATTCCCGACGGTATGTTCAGCGGCGCTACTACGTGCAGCCCGGCTATTCTAGTTATGCCTACGGTCCGGGATACGGTTATGGCTACGGTCCCGGCATCAGCTTCGGTTTCGGCGGCGGTTTCGGCCATCATCACCATCACTGGTGAGCGGGGTCTTATGTCCGGCGACGGTGCACACTTTCGTGGCTGCGCGCAGCAGCGCCGTCACCGTGCCTGATCGGCCTGACGATAATGGCACCGATCCTGGACGATAGCCCCACGAAGGGGCTATTCGCGCAGCGAGTTATGAATGGCTGTTGCTGCGGCAGCAGCGTGTCCCATTGCGACGCTGATTTGGTCGACACCCTTCGCGACGTCTCCCGCAACGAAAAAGTTCGCGACCGTGCTTCGCTGGTGCTCGTCGGCAACCACGCAGTGATTATCGAGAGCCGCTCCCAGTGCGCCCGCTAGAGATGATCGCGGGGCACAGCCTAAAGCCGAGTAGAGGGTATCGAACGCAAGCGTACCGTGACGGTTCATGGTGAGCCCAACGATCTTGCCCTCATCGATTTCGACTTGCGTGACCGCCTCTTCGACGGCCTTGATGCCGGCGGCATGCATTTTTTGCCGCTGCGCGCTATCGAGCCTTAGCGGCTCGCCCAGCGAGAACAGCGTGATGTCGGCCGTGTAGGTCCTCAGGAAAAGCGCTTCACCGAGACCGGTTTCGCCATGGCCGATGACCGCAATTTTGTGGTCGATCACTTCGTATCCGTCACAAATTCCGCAGTGGCGGATGAGGCCTTTCTGAACCGCATCGAAGAGGTTAGGAAGCGCCGGCTCCTTGTCGATCACGCCTGTGGCGAGCAGGACGGTTTGTGCACTGACTTGTGTGCCTTCGAGTGTTGCTTCAAACGTTCCGTCCGGCAAGTGCTCAAGTTCGGATACGGTGCCTGAAACGATACGCGCTCCATATTTCACGGCTTGCGAGCGCATACGGCCCACCAGTTCGCTGCCGGTTACTCCTTCCGGAAAGCCGGCATGATTATGTGATTTCGGAATCCAAAGGGCCCGGCTGGCACCGGCGTCCGCGACGACGAAATTGCGCCGAAAACGGCCCAGATATATTGCAGCGGTAAGGCCGGCAGGGCCACCGCCGATTACCAGGCAGTCGAGTTTGGTTGTCATCGTCGAACCTTTTCTACTGCATCAATGTCGAAAGACCCGTCACGGGTGTTCCTCTGCCCCGACGCGCCCTGGATTGCGAAATTGGCACAGCCGTCTGGGCCAGGTCCGAGATATTTCGCTTCGTACGGACCGGCCCCGACAATGAGGTCGGAAAGGAGAATGCAGCGTCATCGCGCTCCCCGCACTGCGGGGCAATTCAGCACTCTTTCAGCTATATCCGAACCGCTCGCAGCCGCAGCGCGTTGCCGACAACGCTCACGGACGAGAGCGCCATTGCGGCAGCGGCAATGACCGGGGAGAGCAGCAATCCGAACGTCGGATACAGGATGCCCGCCGCGATCGGAATTCCCGCCGCGTTATAGATGAAAGCAAAGAACAGGTTCTGCCGGATGTTGCTCATCGTCGCCTGAGAAAGACGCCGGGCGCGGACGATGCCGCCTAAGTCGCCCTTCAGCAGGGTGACGCCGGCGCTCTCCATCGCGACATCCGTTCCGGTACCCATGGCGATTCCCACGTCCGCCGCCGCGAGGGCAGGGGCGTCGTTGACGCCATCCCCCGCCATCGCGACGACGCGGCCTTCCTGCTGGAGCTTGCTGACGACGGCGCTCTTCTGATCCGGAAGCACCTCCGCCTCGACGTCTGGAATGCCGAGCCGCCGCGCGATCGCGCTTGCCGTCGTACGGTTATCGCCGGTCAGCATGATGACCTTGATGCCTTCGGCGGCCAGCAACTTCAGTGCATCCGGCGTCGACGCCTTGACCGGGTCGGCGATTGCCAGAATGCCGGCGAGTCTGCCGTCGACCGCGACGTTGATGACCGTCGCGCCGTCGCCTCGCAGCTTTTCCGCCTGCGTCTCCAACAGTTGCGTTTTAATGCCCGCGGATTTCAGAAAATTGGAGTTGCCGAGCAGGACCGACCTGCCGCCGACCTTACCCGTAACTCCCTTGCCGGTCGGGGAATCGAACTCCTGGACATCGGCGAGAGCCAGATTCCGTTCTTTCGCCGCCCGGACAATCGCGTCGGCGAGCGGATGTTCGCTGGACCGTTCGACGCTCGCCGCAAGCTTCAGAATTTCCGCTTCGTCGAATCCCTGCGCAGGGATGATGTCGACCACCTTCGGCTTGCCTTCGGTCAGCGTTCCCGTCTTGTCGACGACCAGCGTATCGACTTTTTCCATCCGTTCGAGCGCTTCCGCATTCTTGATCAGGACGCCGGCCTGGGCTCCGCGTCCGACGCCGACCATGATCGACATCGGCGTCGCAAGTCCGAGGGCGCAAGGGCAGGCAATGATCAGGACGCTCACGGCCGCAACCAGTCCGAACGCGAGCCGCGGCTCCGGGCCGAACAGCGCCCAGGCGCCGAAGGCGACGAGAGCCGCCGCAATCACGGCCGGCACGAACCAGCCGGCGACCTGGTCGGCGAGACGCTGGATGGGAGCGCGGGAACGCTGCGCCTGCGCCACCATCTGCACGATCTGGGAAAGAAGGGTATCACGGCCGACCTTCTCGGCCCGCATCACGAACCCGCCCGATTGATTCAGGGTGCCGGCGATCACCTTGGCGCCGCTCTCCTTGGAGACCGGCATGGACTCGCCGGTCACCAGCGACTCGTCGAGGGACGAGCGGCCTTCGATGATGACGCCGTCCACCGGGACCTTTTCCCCGGGCCGGACCCGCAGCTTGTCGCCGACGTTCAGGCCGTCCATCGGGACCTCTCGGTCCGCCCCGTTCTCGTCGACGAGGCGGGCGGTCTTGGGCGCCAGATCCAGCAGGGCCTTGATCGCGCCGGAGGTGGCCTCGCGGGCTCGAAGCTCCAGCACCTGGCCGAGCAGGACCAGAACGGTAATCACCGCAGCGGCCTCGAAATAGACCGCCACCGCGCCGCCGTGGCTTCGGAATGCGGACGGGAAGATGCCCGGCGCTACGGTGGCGACGACGCTGTAGGCAAAGGCGACGCCCACGCCCATCGCAATCAGGGTGAACATGTTCAGGTTTCGGGTGACCAGCGACTGCCAGCCGCGCACGAAGAACGGCCATCCGGCCCAGAGAACGACCGGCGTGGCGAAGACGAGTTGGATCCAGTTCGAGGGGTTTTGGTCGATCCAGCCGTGGCTGCCGACCAGATGGCCGCCCATCTCGAGTACAATGACCGGCAGCGCCAGCGCGAGCCCCACCCAGAAGCGCCAGGTCATGTCGGCCAGTTCGGGGTTGGGTTGGTCGTCGAGGCTGACCAGTTCGGGCTCCAGCGCCATCCCGCAGATCGGGCAGCTTCCGGGTCTGATCTGACGGATCTGCGGATGCATGGGGCAGGTGTAGACCGTGCCCTCCGGGACGTCGGCGTGCTGCGGCGCTGCGTTCGCCTTATCGAGGTATCGCTCCGGAGCGGCGGCGAACGTAGTTTGGCAGCCGGCCGAGCAGAAATGGTAGGTGACGCCCCTGAAGTCGAAGCGATGCTTGCTGGTTGCGGGATCGACGGTCATGCCGCAGACCGGGTCTACGACGCCGGCTCTGCCCGCAGCGTGATGATTATGGTCGTGCGCGTCTCCGCCCCCGCAGCACCCGCTCTTCTTGACCGGCGTTTCAGGACCGGCGGCGACCGCCTTTGACGAGCATCCGCATCCGCCTCGGGACATCGCCTTCTGTTCGCTGGCCATTTCGAGCTCCTTGCCTACTTGCAACCCATACCGTGTAGGGGTATATAAGACCCATGCGGAAAGACATCAAGGTATCCTGTCAGAAACGCCTCGGCCGGATCGAGGGCCAGGTGCGCGGCCTCTCCAAAATGGTGGACGAGGAGCGCTACTGCATCGATATCGTCACGCAGATTTCGGCGGTCCGTGCCGCGCTGCGACGGGTCGAGGAGGAAGTCCTGAGGGACCACGTCTCCCACTGCGTCGAACACGCCATCGCGAGCGGCGACAAAACAGACCAGAGGAAGAAGATCGCCGAATTAATGGCGGTCATCGGCCGGGCTGACCGATGAGCGACACCAAAAGTTCCATCTTGGCGGCCGCGATCTTCGCCGCTATGCTCCCGAGTGTTGGTGCGAAAAGGCGTTGATGTCTGCATGGTCGTCCGGTTGACCAGAACGAAGCGAACAAGGGCAGGGTGGCTGGTAGCCCTAGCCTATCTGCTTTGCGTACTGGCGCCGACGATCTCC
Organism: Bradyrhizobium sp. PSBB068; assembly: GCA_016839165.1. Classification (NCBI taxonomy): domain Bacteria; kingdom Pseudomonadati; phylum Pseudomonadota; class Alphaproteobacteria; order Hyphomicrobiales; family Nitrobacteraceae; genus Bradyrhizobium; species Bradyrhizobium sp. PSBB068. Next base: position 85,995 of record CP069301.1, on the reverse strand, counting down.
TACGCGCTGCCCGGCGTCCACGCGCCCGCGCCGTGCCTGACGGACGAGAACCACGTTCCCGGAATGGTTCATGTCCATTCCGAGCCGCAACATTTGCACGACGACGGCCAGATCCATGATCATGCCGCTGCGCCGGCACATTCCGGCGGCGGTGACCATTCGATGTCGGTGGCATCGGATTCGAAGTCGGCTCCCGAAAAAGCTCCGCATAAATCCGGCGGGGAGTGCTGCGGGCTGATGTGCGTGACCGCTCTTCCGGCGAAGGTCGTCGACATCGTGACGCCTTCCGCTCCGACGGCGCTTTGCGAAGTCGAAGGTTACCTGAACGTCGCCGACAAGGCTCCCCCCCGGCACTATCGCCCCCCCCATTTCCTGACCTGATCGAAGCTACGCGGTGCCGTGCCTGTCGAGGGCTCGCGCGCCTGTGGTCCATCGTCAGTTCAGGAAAAGATAATGTTTGCGCAGCTTGGGGCGATTCTCGCCGCCGTCCGGTCGGTGGTGAAGAGGATATTAGGCAATAGATTTCGGGCAATCGTGGGGATGACCGCCGCGACGTGGTCGCTCGGGGGATGCATTCCGACCGTTCCGCTCGTCGGTGCGGATCCGGCCGACCCGAACGTGCCGGTCGCCGGCGTCAGCTACCGCTCCGGCATCGCGCCCTACACAAGCATGCGGCCGACCGCGCCATCCGGCTGGAAAGAACAGAACCAGCGCGTAACTCCCACGCCCAAATCCGAGCAGTAGGAGGACGCCATGACAGAAACACTTTTCATCCGACTGCGACGCGCGACGGGCGCCACCGGGGCCAGAACGGCGTTATCGTCGCTGTCAGCCGCGCTGCTGCTCTCGGGTTGCGCAACGTTCTCTCCGGACGGCGGCATGACGGCGGTGGCCGACATCGCCGGCGGCACCATCAAGAAGGACGTGATCTCGATCCGGACCGCCGACGATGTCGTGGTCGCGAACGATGCGGTCAAGCGGCTGCTGCGCCGGACCCTGAACGTCGAAACCGCGGTCCAGGTCGCGCTCCTCAGCAACCGGGGCCTTCAGGCGGCCTACAACGAACTGGCGCTGGCGGAAGCGGACCTCGTCCAGGAGAGCCTGCCGCCCAATCCCACGTTCTCGATTTCGCGAATATCGGGCAACGGAGCCGTCGAGATCGAACGGCAGGTCGTCGGCGACATTCTGGCGCTCGCCACCCTGCCGTTCCGCTCGGAAATCGCACGTCAACGTTTCCGGCAGGCGCAGTTGCGGGCCGCCCTCGAGACGCTGCGGCTCGCCGCGGAAGTCAGACGGTCCTATTACCGCGCGGTCGCCGCCAACGAACTCATCGGACTTCTCGCGGACGCCAAATCCACCGCGGAATCCACGGCCCAACTAGCCCTCAAACTCGGCCAGACCGGATCGCTCAACAAGCTCGACCAGGCGCGCGAGCAGGTGTTCTATGCCGAGACCACGGCCGAACTCGGATCGATACGCCAGGAGGCGGCGAGCTCGCGGGAACGCCTCGCGCGTCTGATGGGGCTTTGGGGAAGCGACCTGGCCTTCCGGATTCCCGGCACGTTGCCGGCGTTGCCCCGGCATCCCTCGGCGCTCCCGTTGATCGAGGTCGATGCGGTCAGCCACCGCATCGACCTGCAGATCGCGCGGATCGAACTCGACGCCCTCGCGAAATCTCTCAATCTAACGGAAGCGAGCCGGTTCGTGACGCTCCTCGATGTGGCGGGGATCGACCGCAAGACGCGCGATCCCGAAAGTGCGCCCTTCCGCGAACGCGGCTTCGACATCCAGTTCCAGATTCCGATCTTCGACGGCGGCGAGGTGCGGGTCCGGCAGGCTGCCGAGACCTACAATAAGTCGTTCAACCGCCTGACCGAAAAGGCGATCAACGTACGTTCTGAGGCAAGGGACGCCTACCGCGTCTACAGGTCGACCTACGAAATCGCCGGCCAGTACCAGCGTGAAGTGCTGCCGCTGCGCAAGATCATCACCGAAGAGATGCAGCTACGCTTCTCGAGCATGCAGATCGACGTTTTCGCGCTGCTGACCGAGGCGCGCCAGCGCATCGCATCGCTGCGCGCCGGAATCGAGGCCAAGCGAGACTTCTGGTTCGCCCAGTCCGACCTTCAGACGGTCGTCAACGGCGGCGGCTCCGGAGAGTCCCAGAACCAACCCCGTCAGACCACCACCGCCCAGGCCGGCGGGGGCGGCGGCCATTAAGGAGACAATCATGCTATCGCGTAGAGGATTCATCGGAACGGCCGCGCTGATAAGCGCGAGCGCAGTGAGCGGCCGGGTGCAGGCGGCCAACATTCCGGAAGCGCCCTCCATGGAAAAGGCGGTAATGCAGCCGCCGCTGCATCCGACGTCCGGTCCGGACTATCGGCCGGTCGTGACGTTGAACGGATGGTCGCTGCCGTGGCGGATGAACGGGGACTGGAAGGAATTCCATCTCGTCGCCGAACCGGTCGTGCGCGAGTTCGCTGAGGGCATGAAGGCCTACTTGTGGGGATACAACGGGCAATCGCCCGGTCCGACCATCGAGGCGGTCGAAGGCGACAAGGTCCGGATCTTCGTCACCAACAAGCTGCCCGAGCATACCACCGTGCACTGGCACGGCATGATCGTACCGAACGGCATGGACGGGGTGGGCGGCCTCAACCAGCCTCACATCAAACCCGGCAAGACCTTCGTCTACGAATTCCAGATCAAGACGAGCGGGACGTTCATGTACCACCCGCACTCGGACGAGATGGTGCAGATGGCGATGGGCATGATGGGCATGTTCATTGTCCACCCCCGGGACCAGACCTTCCGGCCGGTCGACCGCGACTTCGTCTTCATCATGAGCACGTATCTCATCGATCCCGGCACCTATCTGCCGAAGGTCAACGAGATGACCGACTTCAACATGTGGACTTGGAACAGCCGCGTGTTTCCCGGCATCGATCCGCTGCCCGTCCGCCTCGGGGACAAGGTGCGCGTGCGCATCGGAAATCTCACGATGACCAACCATCCGATCCATCTCCACGGGCACAGCTTCGCGGTGACCTGCACAGACGGAGGCTGGGTGCCAGAAAGCGCGCAGTTGCCGGAGACGACGACCGACGTTCCCGTCGGAGCGGTCCGCGCCTTCGACGTGCTCGCTGACAATCCCGGCGACTGGGCGTTCCACTGCCACAAGTCGCACCACACCATGAACTCGATGGGGCACGACATGCGCAACATGATCGGTGTGTCGAAGAAGGATCTCGCCAAGGCTGTCGGCAAGCTTGCTCCGGACGCGATGGTGATGGGTTCGACAGGAATGGCCATGGGCGAGATGGAGATGCCGATGCCGGACAACACGCTCATGATGATGTCGGGCTCCGGCCAGTTCGGCCCCATCGAAATGGGCGGCATGTTCTCCGTCATGAAGATCCGGGAAGGAATGGCCCGCGACGATTACAAGGACCCGGGTCCCTACAAAAATCCGCAAGGCACGGTCGCATACGAAGTCGATGCGCCCGCCTCAGCGGCTCCCCGCCAGAACGGCGGCAAGGAGGAAGGCGGGACGACGCAAATGAAGGGCATGAAAGGAATGAAAGGCATGAAGGGCATGTGATCCGGACGCCTTTTCGAACTCAACATCAGACAGGAGAAGACTAATGAAGACCATCAATCAAGCCGTCGCTTCGGCAATCGCGGGTTTACTGCTGGCAGGCGGTACCGCCGTTTGGGCGGGCGAGGGTCCGGCCGGACATAGCCACAGCCACGACGAGACGTTCTCCGCGGGCGAGCCCGGCGATGCCAAGAAGCCCGCCCGGATCGTTCAGGTGACCATGGGCGAGATGGACGGGAAGATGATGTTCATGCCCGCAAAACTGGAGATCAAGACGGGCGAGCAGGTCAAGTTCATGCTCCGCAACAACGGTGAACTCGACCATGAATTCATCCTGGCGACGACCGCCGAAAATCTCAAGCATGCGGAGGCCATGAAGAAGAACCCCGACATGGAGCACGACGACCCGAACGGCAAGCGGCTTGCCCCCAAGAAGACCGACGAGATCGTCTGGAAGTTCAGCAAGCCCGGAGAGTTCGAATATTCGTGCCTGATCCCGGGTCATCGCGAAGCCGGCATGGTCGGTACGATCGTCGTCAAGTGATCCCGACAAAACCAAGGAAAACATCATGAAGAACAAACTTGCAGCAGCAGTTTTCGCCGTCGTTTTGGCAACAATTTCGACCGCGGCGTTCGCCCAGAACGCCATGGTCAACGGCGAGGTGAAGAAGATCGACGAGACCGCCGGCAAGATCACGTTGAAGCACGGCCCCATCAAGAATCTCGATATGGACGAAGACGGCATGACCATGGTCTTCCGGGTGCAGGACCCGGGGATGCTCAAGCAGGTCAAGGTCGGCGACAAGGTCCAGTTCGAAGCCGAACGGGCGACCGCCGGCATCACGATCACGAAGATGCAGAAGGGCAAGTAACCCCGGAACGGCCGGTGCCGCCGCGCTGCGTGAGCCGGCGGCACCGGGTCGAGAAGCGGACCTTGGAGGGAATGGATGGAGGCATCGTTGCGCCAGGCTGACGGAGTTGCGTCCGAACGACCGCTCGCTTTCGATCGCAAGAGCGGAAGGCTGAGCGGCGCCGGCGTGATCGACCGCGTTGCGGTGCTGGCCCTTCAGGCCGGATCCGTCATCACGCGACCTTACGGACATCGCGGCTACAGGCACGGTTGCAAGGCGGTCGCGACTGTCGTTGCCGATCGCGACATCATCGTCCGGTTGAACGAGGATGCCGACTTCGCCATCCCGTTCTGCGACGGATACTGGAGCAGAATGCTTAATCCGAGATACGATTATGAAGAGGAGATCGAAGCCTTCTTAAGGTGCGCGGCAGACCTCAGGTACTCCTTCGTCGACTGCGGGGCGAACTTCGGTTACTGGTCCGTGCTGGCGTCCAGCCGGCCTTTCGGCAGGCAGCCCACGCTCGCCATCGAAGCGTCTCCGGAAAACGCGAAACGGCTTGGCGCGAACGCGCTCCTGAACGGCGACCGTTTCCGATGGCTCAACGCCGCGGTCGGTGGACAGGCGGCCGGTTTTGTGAGGATCACGGGCGCAAGGCATGAAGCCTTGGAGACCCTCAGGCTGACCGAAAACGAGCCGGACGCCGTAACTGTCGTTTCGCTGGACAGCCTGGTTGCGGGCGGGCTCGTCGATGCATCGCTTCCGGTGGTGGTCAAGCTCGATGTGGAAGGCGTGGAAATCGAAGCGCTGACCGGCGCGGAACGGCTGATGCACCGCGATTGCGTGGTCATCTGTGAGGAGCACGGATCCGACACGACGCATGGCATCACGCGTCACCTCCTCGAAGAGATGTCGCTCAGAGTATTTGTGTTCGATCCCAGGGCGTGCCGGTTCAACCGTCTCGACGGAATCAAGCGGCTGGATTCGATCAAGAGGCATCCGTGGGTCGGCTACAATGTCTTCGCTACCTCCAGCGCATTGTGGGAAGAGCGACTGCTCGCTGCGACGTGGAGGTACCGATGATCGGTTCGACCCAGCTCGCATCGCCGCCGCAGCACGACAGGCTTAGCAAATACCCAGGCTGTCCGGAAAGTGCTTTTCCGCCCGCCGCGGCGACATGCCGTTGCCTGAAATTGCAGGAGGTCTGCCGCGCACGTCGGCCATGAATTCACTCTTATGGAAGATGCTCAGTCCGGCGAGGTCCTGTCGACAACGCGTGCTCGCGCTTGTGCAAACGCTCGTCGCCAAAGCCGGAAATGTCGTCGCCACATCCGCGGAACAACAATTTGTGCCGGCCGTTTGCGAATGTGTTTTCAAACAATGGAGAATGAGATGTCACGAAACATCCTGAAGATTTCGGCCGCGTCTGTCGCGGTGCTGTTTGCGCTATCGATGCCTTCGTACGCCGACGACGCCGGTCCGGCCTACACAAAGTCCATGGAAAAAATGAATGCCGACATGAAGAAGGGAATGGATCCCGACCCTACGAAGGCGTGGGCGAAGATGATGGTCGCTCACCATCAGGGCGCGATCGAGATGTCGCAGACGGTGCTGAAGGAGACTAAAGACCCGATGATCCGCGAAATGGCCGAGAAGACGGTCAAGGATCAGACCAAAGAGCAGACCATGCTCAAGGACTGGATCGGCAAGCACGGCGGCTGAACAGCCTGAACACCTGACCGCGAGGACTCCATGATCGCACTTCCCTACGATTATTTTCTGATCGCATGGTTCGTCCTCGCGGCGGGCTCTACGGCCTACGTCGCGTTCGACCAGTTCAACGGCAATCCCGAGCCGACGGTGATGAAGTGGGGTTTCATCCTGGTCACCCTCTACATGGGCCCGTTCGGATTGCTGCTCTACGTGCTCGCGGACAAGGAGCCCCGTCCAGGGGAGCATGAGCACTTCACATCGCCCCTCTGGAAGCAGGGCGTCGGGAGCACTATTCACTGCGTTGCGGGGGATGCCACCGGCATCATTCTGGCGGCGACCGTGACGGCACTGCTGGGCCTCCCGATGTGGATCGACCTTATCGTCGAATACATTGCCGGTTTCTCGTTCGGTCTGTTCATTTTCCAGTCCCTCTTCATGAAGAAGATGATGGGCGGCACCTATTGGGAAAATGTCCGCAAGAGCTTCATGCCGGAATTCATCAGCATGAACGCGATGATGGCGGGAATGGCGCCGACGATGAGCCTGCTGATGATGGGCCGCGACATGCGCGCCATGGATCCGCTCGAATTCGTCTTCTGGGGCGTGATGTCTCTCGGTGTCATGGTCGGATTCACGACGGCCTATCCGTTCAACGTCTGGATGGTGAAGAAGAAGGTCAAGCACGGCCTGATGACCGAACGGCCGGAGGCAGCCGGCCAACAACGCGACATGTCCGGAATGAAGTCCGAGACGGGTCAAATGTCGGATGAGCAGATGAGCCACATGGAGGGACATGGGGGACAACAGAAAGCAAAAAAGTCGGGCGACCGCGAAGCGTCCCCTGGCGGGGGCCATCAGATGGGCGGCGACGCGACGACTCCACAGTTGGCGGCGCTCGCCGGCGTGACGTCGTTCCTTCTGATCTCCGGAATGGTGATACCGGGGTTTTCCGTCAACCTCGGTCTCAGCGCCCGCGACGTCGACGGCTCCATCATGCCGCCGGGGATGATCAACACCTTCGATCTGCCCGGCGAGGCTATGAAGGACATGGCCGCCGTGAAGCCGCGTCAAGTCGCTTACGTGGCGGCGCCCGACGCGAGGGGCGACAAGGTCCTTGCGCCGCGCATCGAGAACGGGGTCAAGGTCTTCGACATCAAGGCCGAGATCATCCGATGGAACATCCTTCCGGACGTGGCGGTCGAGGCCTACGCGTACAATCGTCAGGTCCCGGGACCGCGGCTGCAGGTGACGGAGGGGGATCATGTCCGCATCAACTTCCGTAATGCGCTTCCAGAAAGCACCACGGTTCATTGGCACGGACTGATCGTCCCGAATGAGATGGACGGGCCGGCCAACGTCACCCAAGACCCGGTGCCGCCGGGCGGCTCCTACACCTACGAATTCGACGTGGGCCAGAGCGGCACGTACTTCTACCACAGCCACGATCATCCGGACCGCCAGCAGGCGCTCGGGCTCTACGGGGCGCTGCTGATCGCGCCGAAGGACCCCTCGGCCGAGGTGAAGGCCGACCTCGATTACGCGATCCAGCTACAGGAGTGGCTGAAGCGCGAATGGCTGACCTATCCGGCGATGCTGATGGAAGGGGCGCTTCCGAACTACTTCACGATCAACGGCAAGGCATACCCCTCGACCGACACGGTCGCCATGAAGGTCGGACAGACCATCAAACTTCGCTTCATCGGGACGAACAACAACTTCGTGCATCCCATGCATGTGCACGGCGGACCGTTCGAAGTCGTAGCCGTGGACGGGGTGAACCTCAAGGAAAGCGCGCGATACCAGGCGGACACAGTCAACGTCGGTCCCGGGCAGCGCTACGACGTGGTCTGGACGGCACGAAAGTCGGGCAAATGGCTGGTGCACTGCCACATCCCGCATCACACAGCCAACAACAACGTTGAGCAGCACGGCGGCGGCGGCCTGATGCTTGTCCTCAACGTCCAGTAGGCCAACGGAAAACAAAGGAGAGAATGAGATGAAGACGAGCAAGGAGATGCAGGCGTGCATCGACGAATGCCTGCGCTGCTACCAGATGTGTCTCGGGACGGCGATGACCCACTGCCTGGAGTCCGGCGGGAAGCACGTCGAACCGAAGCACATCAGACTGATGATGGCGTGTGCCGAGATATGCCGAACTGCGGCGCACTTCATGCTTCTCAATTCGCCTCACCATGCGCACGTCTGCGAGGAGTGCGCCGAGATCTGCACCGAATGCGCCAAGGACTGCGAGCGCGTCGGCGGGATGGACGACTGCGTGACGGCATGTACGCGTTGTGCCGAAAGTTGCCGGGCGATGGCAGGCTAATCGATGCCGTCTTTGCAGCCGGTCAGAATATCGCGGCCTGACGAACCGTCGACGACAGTGGCTTCGTCGGAGCCAGCATCGTCGGACAATATCAAGAGTTCGATGCCAGCTTCCAAGGCCGTTTCGCCGCGAGGGCGGGATCTGCGTCTCGACCTGTTTCGCGGTCTGGCAAACTGGGCGATATTTCTCGACCATATCCCCAACAACTCGATCGCTTGGCTGACGACGAGAAACTACGGTTTCAGCGACGCCGCCGACATCTTCGTCTTCATCTCCGGGTACACGGCGGCGTTCGTGTACGCTCGAAGGATATCCGCACAAGGAATGCTCGCCGGAACGGCTCTGCTGATGCGGCGCGTTTGGCAGCTATACGTCGCCCACGTCCTGCTGTTCGTCTTCTACGCCGCGGCGATCGGCTACGTGGCACAGCGCTACGGGCATTCGCACCTTCTCGACGAATTCAATGTCGCCGGCCTCATCGAGCAGCCGGTCGCCACGCTTACGCAAGGGTTGATGCTGAAGTTCAAGCCGCTGAACCTGGATGTCCTTCCTCTCTACATCGTTCTGATGGCCGGTTTCCCGCCGCTGCTGATCGTCATGATGCGGTGGCCGAATGCGGCGTTGGCGGCTTCGATCTCGGTCTACCTGTCTGCACGTCTATTCGGTTGGAATTTCTCGGCATATCCTTCCGGCGACTGGTACTTCAATCCGTTCACCTGGCAGCTTCTGTTCACGCTGGGTGCGTGGGCGGCCCTGGGCGGTCGCGCGCGTATGCAGGTACTGGCGCGGTCCCGTGCCGTCCTTGCAGCGAGCATCGCTTTCGTCGTCTTTGCCGCTGTCGTGACGCTCGCTGACCGTTTCGAGACGACAGCGTTTCTGCCGACCGGCATGCTCGAATGGTTCGTCCCGAACGACAAGACGAACCTCGCGCCTTACCGGGTGCTGCACTTCCTTGCGGTGGCCGTCATCGTGGTTCGTCTGGTTCCGTCCGATTGGAGCGGGCTGCGATCCGCGGCGCTGCAGCCGTTGATCGTCTGCGGCCAGCGGTCCCTCGAAGTGTTCTGCGTCGGTATCTTTCTGTCGTTCGTCGGCCACTTCATCCTTGAAATGTATTCGGATGGGTTGGCCGCTCAAGTCGCGGTCAGCGCGGGCGGCTTGGCGCTCATGACGTGCGTCGCTTTCTACCGGAACTGGTCGCGTTCGCTGGACCGGCCGCCGTCATCCGCAAAACGAACCGCCGTACTTGACGTTCGTCGGCGAGAACCTTCAACAGACCAAAAGGTGGATGCTAAATGACGAGACGGTTGGGTGTTGCGGTCCTCGCTGCGGTGGCTCTATTTGGCGGAATTCTATTCTACGTGGGCTACGGCTTCTACGATGTCGGCGCGGACACGCCGCATTGGGAAATCACCCGAAGGGTAATGGAGACCGTTCGCAACCGCTCCATCGCGGTACGCGCCGGCCGGATCGAGCTACCCGACCTTCAGGACGAGCAACTCGTTTTGAAGGGAGCGGGACAGTATGCGGCGATGTGCGTGAATTGCCACCTTGCGCCCGAGCAATCGGATTCGGAAATTCGGCCCGGCCTCTACCCGAAGCCGCCCAATCTTTCCGAACAGCGTTTCGATCCCAAGACCGTTTTCTGGGTCACGAAACATGGATTGAAAATGAGCGGCATGCCGGCGTGGGGTCTCGGACATGACGATGCGACCATCTGGAGCATCGTCGCATTCGTCACCAAGCTGCCCGGCCTATCTGCCGAGCACTACAAGGACATGGTCGCGAGGGCGCCTCCGGACGAAGAGATGGAGTTCCATGGACAAGGGGGACGGCAAGAAGCCGGAAAACAATGGCAAGAAGCCCGGGGCCGGGATGTCGATGCCAACCGAGCAAAAGGGTGAACACAAACACTGAGCCGACAGCGGCCTATCGTCGGCCGAAGACAGGTGGAGGATGTGGATGGAAGACGACAACAGGTCTGCGCCGCGTCACAAAGTCCTGAAGGCCGCGACGATTTCCTTCGGGGGAGGGGCCATTAGCTGTACCGTCCGGAACCTTTCGGACAGTGGTGCCTCGCTCGAGGTGGCGTCGCCGATCGGAATTCCAGATTCCGTTGTTCTTGAGCTCGAAGGCGGCGGCCGCCGATGCCGGGTGGTCTGGCGGAAGGAGAAGCGGATCGGCGTCCGGTTTGTAGACCGGAAGGACAAGCCCGAAGTGTCGTCTTAGCTGTGCGGAAAGGGATAAGTCCGGTATATTGGTTGAGCTTGAACGAGAGTTCGGGTACCGGGCGCGAGGCCGAATGGCCTGCCGCCGAAGTTAGAACGGGTGGTTTAGCGAATGGAGCAGGCTTGGGTCGGAGATCTTATACGGCATTGGAGGAATGACGAGGCGGGGACGTACCGGACGTGGTTTCTGTGGGACGCGCGGATAAAAAATTTCCGATCTATCAGGCGCGGACTTCAGGAGGTGATGGCCGAGATCAAGGCTGACACGTTCGGAAACGCCTATCGCGGCTCATCGCTCGAAACGGTGCTGGATTCGATCGCCGAGCAGCGGCAGGTCTTCAAGGGCGCCGACCATGCATTCATGTGGAAACCGAAGCTCCGTATCCCGGACATCTACGAAAATCGGCCTAACCAGGTGGCCTTCGGGAATTTCCTCGATACCTGTCTTTGCTGCAATACCGAGGAACACGTGATCGAAGCGATCCAGAAGCTCGACCGGGCGACCATCAAGGGGCTCGGTCCCGCAGCCGCAAATCTGCTGTATTTCCTGCATCCGACGATCGCGCCGCCGTTCAACACCGCCATCGTGAGAGGATACAATGCCCTGACGGGAGCGGACGTGAAATTGGGCCGTTGGGAGCAGTATCTCGCCATGCGCCGAGGAGTCCTGGCGCTGAACTCGCAGTATCGGAATTTGCTTTCCAACGATCTCGGAGCCGCGGCGGCGTTCCTGTTCGAGGTCGGCACCGGACGCTATCCGCTTCCGGAACGTCAAGAAGACGGCTCCCTCGATCGCTGGAGGTCCGATCTCGATCAGGTCCGCGCGGAATCCGCAGCGTCTTCGAAAGCGGTGGCAGCAGCCCGTGAGGCGGACCATACCCATACCGAGATCCAAGGGTGGCTGCGGGACCTGGGTTTAGCCCTTGGATTCCAGGTGTGGATAGCCTCGAACGACGGAGCGCGGTCCTACAAGGACGGGCGGCTGGCGAACGGCTGTCTCGACCGCTTGCCCGCGGCCTTGGCCGAGGCCGGCGCTGCGGACGCTATTCGTCTCATCCACGTGCTCTGGATCGAACAAGGCGGCGATGTGGCTGCCGCGTTCGAAGTCGAACACACCACCAGCATCTATTCCGGCATCGTCCGGATGCTCGACCTTGCGCTGGGCATCGATGGTGCCGCAGCGCGCAACTTCTTCCTCGTGGCTCCGGACGACCGCGAGGGCGAAGTTAGAGCGCAGTTTGCCAGGCCGGCGTTCTCACGGGTCGCCGAACTCAACCTTCGTTATCTGCCATACAGCGAGTTGCGGGACCACCGCGACGCCATTGCCCGCTTTGGAAACGGCATCAAGGGAATCCTGGCGATTGCTCGGCTGATCAGGCCGATCATGTCGACCGCGCAAGACGCCACCGGCAATGTTTCAGGCTGCTGACTCTTGCCGACCGCAAGCTACGACACTCTGTCCTTGGCAATGCCGGCGGGATTCGGACGCGCGCGCTTCGATCCGACCTTAAGCGGCCAGCCCGCGGCCCGCGACGACGTCACTGCACCCGACTAACTCGGGCAAAGGCGCGACCGATACGCCTGTGGGCCCGCCGCGACCTCGGTGGGAGGCTTTCCGATGCAGGCGAGGGTGCGCCCGGCAAATCCCGGACGCTTTGCGAAACCGGGGGCTCCTGGGGCCCACAGCCCTCGGGAGGGAGCAACAGGGGCCGCTAGAGACGCCCCCGAACAAAGACTATTTCGGTTTCGGCCCGGTTGCGCGTTCCCGTCGGTAATCGTCGATCTCGTCGACGAGACGGCGCGCAAGAGGATGAAGACCGACGCCGTGGGTTGGCTCGCCGGCGAACTTCGTCAGCCGCGCTGACAACGGTCCGGACACAACCGCCCTCGCTTTTGCTTCAGGAGGCCATCGCGCTTCTCACCGGAGATCCAGAAACCTGATATCGCGGACGATTCAGTCGGGGACGGTTCCTAGCTTGTTCAGATCGTCGACGCTCTGCGAATTCTTGAGGAGCCCACCTACCTGTTCGTAGGACCTGGTCACCTCGCTCAATCGGCTCATCTCCTGGACGTTCTGGACATTGGATTTCTCCAAAGCGCCGACCGACAGTTTCACGGACCCCGTCGGAATATCGAGGGCAGGAGTCTGGCTCTGAAATAGGTTAGACCCCACCGCTTGAAGAGGGCCGTCGAACCGAACGAGGCGAAGGCTGCCGAGAATCCGTTGCCGGGAACTGATGGTGCCGTCGGCGGCGATCGTCAATGAGCGCTCTTCGGGTGCGATCGTGATCGGACCAGTCCGGGAAAGGATCGGCTGGCCTTCCATAGTGACCAAGCGTCCGGTGGCATCGGTGGTAAGCGCGCCGGCCCGCGTGTAGCGCTCTCCCTGCGGCGTCTGGACGGCAAAATAGCCGTCTCCGACGATGGCTACGTCGAGAGGATTTCCGGTGAGTTGAATGGCGCCCCCGGAGACGTCCGGATACTGGAATCCGGCATTCACCAACGAGACCGGGCGCTCCCTTTTTCCGTCGGCTTCGCCCTCCTTCGCCGGCGAGAGATATTCCTGAAAGGAAAGCTGGCGCGCACGAAAGCCGGTCGTGTCAGCGTTGGCGACGTTGTTGGCAACGTTGTCGAGCCTGCGTTCCAGCGCGATCAGTCTCGACAGATGAATAATCGTGGTCTCGCCCATGCGATCGCCGAATCAGCCGGTTCAGTTGGACCGAGTGTAGCAGATTTCCGAATCCCAGCGCCTCTGGAGTGTTCGGACACTACGGGGCTTGCGCCGCGCGCGAGGAGCAAACGCAACCAGATGACGAGGGCAGCGAAAGAATGCTTTGCGGCTTACATCGTTCGAAGACGCAGCTTGCCGAGCCACCAGGAAAACGAATGCTCATAGACCGGCTCGGATGGCCACGCGCAAAAGAGTCAATTGGTGGGCATGCTGATTTGCGCGACCATCCGCAAAAATTGGTTATGCGAAGTCTCAGCCATGAAGGGCAACGCGATCAGAAAAGTAACGAATGTCGCAAGGATCTTGGGGGTTTGAATGAGCGTCTGCTCTTGGATTTGCGTAAGGGCCTGGAACAGCGAGACGGCGACGCCAACGACGGTACCGACGATCAACAAGGGTGCCGAAATCACGACAACCGTGATGATGGCATCGTGCGCAGCGCTCATCACTTCGAGACCGTTCATGAAGAATCTCCCTGCTGCAATATGGTCTTTTGCATCTGCGATGGTTAACAACTGGTTAATGGCCATCCTTTGCAGAGGGTCACCGCCAGCCTCAAATAAAGCAAGCTGCTCGCGGCATGAGGCCGATGGCCGGCAGATTGTTTCCGAGGGCGAAAGGGACGCTGATCACGCGGATTTGGGCCCGCGGTCGCGAAGACCTAGATATGATCCTTGCTGAACGTCAGGGGATGTCCAGAAGATGTACAAATTAAGCACAGTGACTCGGCGAAGTGCGCTCGCGATCTTCGCAGCGGGATTGGTTGCGCGGGGGTATCCCGCCTCGGCGCAGACGCCAGCCATCCTCGTTCACAAGGATCCGAATTGCGGATGCTGCACGGGTTGGGTGCAACACCTCAAGGACGCTGGATTCACCGTCACTGTCCAGGAGACGGCGCAGCTTCCGGCAGTCCGGAAGCGCCTCGGCGTGCCGGGCGACCTTGCAGCGTGCCACACTGCGGAAATCGGGGGGTACGTCATCGAAGGCCATGTACCCGCTTTCGCCTTGCGACAATTGTTGGAGAAACGGCCAACCGCCATCGGACTTGCGGTTCCAGGCATGCCGGCGGGATCGCCGGGAATGGAGGGCGGCCCCCCCCCCGGAAGTACGACGTGGTCCTTTTCGGGGCCACCGGCCGGCGGTCATTCATGCAGTTTATCGGCTCCGAAATCGCGAGTTGAAGCGCTTCTTGGTTAACCGATAACTCTCATTTGGCCTGGAAACGCCTCTGGCGAAGATGTGAAGGGATAGTCCTTCCCAAGTTCCCTATCCCGTGGGATGGTAGGCAATGAATCTTCGCCGACTCATCGGTCGTATGCTTGCGATCTTCGTGATCGTAGGGCTCGTCTTTGCGCCGCTGGTCACGCCGGCGGCGGCAAAGCGTCTGGCTGCCGCTGAGATGACCGATATGGCCGCGATGTCGGACGCTATGCCTTGCTGTCCGGACGGCCAAAAAAGCAATAACTGCCGGGATTGTCCGCTTGTCGCGATGTGCATGCTGACCATCGCGCAGGCCGAACCATCCCCAACGGACGGTGTCCAAGTTTCCTTTCAAACCAGCCGACTGCTTTTCCCTCTCGACGACTTGATTGCGGACGGCCTCATCGGTTCCCCTCCGGATCATCCCCCTCGAATCGCGATCTGATCGGCGTCTCCACGCCGTCTGCTGCTGCGCGGTCTCAGGGCCGCGCAGTTAACGCACGCCGCCGTTCGCGGCGCATCGGGTCATCGAGGATTTGTAAAATGAAGAAGTATGCCTTCGCGCCCGCCCTCCGGGCGGCGTTGATCGCCGCTTCCTTGGCAGGTTCGGCCACGCTCGCGCGCGCCGACATCAAGGACTACGAATTCCAACTGGTCGACAAGACAGTCAAGAAGGGGGACGCAACCATCTCGGTCCGCCTGATCCACAAGCCCGACGGCAAGCCGGTTCCCGATGCGGTGATCTTCGCAAAGAGATTGGACATGGCTCCGGACGGCATGGACACGATGAAAACGTCGATCGAGGCGATGCCGAGCACGGAGCCGGGCGTCTATAAGTTCAAGGCCGCCATAACTATGGAAGGTGGCTGGCAATTGTCCCTCGGCGCCAAGGTTCAAGGCGAAACCGGGACGGTTGAAAGCAAGCTCGTCATCAAGGCCACGCCGTGATCCGCTCAGCCGGAATCACTGGCTTCGCCGCAATCCGAGCAACCGCAGCATTGCTGTGGTTGTCCCCGGCCTTGGCAGCCGAGCAGACTTTGCCCGGAGCTACCGCGGAAAGCGTCGTGGCGGTTGCCAAACGCCTCAACCCGACGGTGGCGGCGGCCGCGCTCGAGTTCGATGCAGCGGTTCACAAGATCGGGACGGCGGGCGTATTGGCTGACCCGACCCTCATTCTCGAGGCTTGGGACGTCAACCGGCAGGGCGTGGGACAGCGCCGCATAGGCATCGACCAGGAGCTCAAGCTTTGGGGCAAATACGGCCTCGAGCGCAACGTCGCCACGGCCGACGCCGATGCCGCAAAATTCCAAGGCCGTGCCACCGTGACCGAACTCATCGCGCAGGTCATTACAGCACATGGCGAATACAATGCGGCGTATGAAGCCGTTGGGGTCGCCACCGAAATCAAGCGGCGGTACGACGAGACGCTCGGATTGTTGCGTTCGCGATACGGCACGACATCGGTCGACCGGCAGGACGTCATCAAGGCCGAGATCGAAGCGGCTACCGCCGACGGCGACGTCGTCCGCCGACAAGGCGAACAGAAGGCAGCGGCGGCCAGGCTGAATGCCCTGATCGGCCGTCCGTCCCTGGCGCCCTTGGCTCCGCCGACCGGCTTTCGAGCAATCAAGGCAATCAGCCTCGCGCAGGTTCAGGCACTCGCGCGCTCTGCTAACCCGATGCTGGCGCTGGCCGGAGCCCAGAGCAATTCCGCGGCCCAGACCAAATCCCTTACCGACCTCAACTACTATCCCGACGTCACGCTCGGCGCGAAATACGTGCAGCGGCCCGGGACCGAGGATACCGGCGAGTTCATGCTCGGCGTCAAGCTGCCGCTGCACTATGAAGTCAAGGACGCCGAACAGCGGGCGGCGGGCGCGCGTCTCGGCGCCGCGCAAGCCCGCAGCGAGGCGCTGCGGCTGCGGGTCGACGGACAGATCGCCGACGCATGGTTCAGCGTCGATGCGCTACGGAAGGTCGTGCAGATCTACGCGTCGCGCCAATTGCCGCCTGCACGATCATCCCTCGACAATGCGCGGAACGGTTTCCAGGCCGGCACGTCCGATCTTTCCTCGGTCTTCGAGGCGGAGCGCAGGCTTCGCGCTGTCCAGCTCGACCTGCTGAAGCTCAAGGTAGAACTTCAAACGAAATACGCCGAAATGGAACGTCTGGCCGGAGGTTCGCTATGAGACGGCCAGTAGGTGCTTTGTTAGCCTTTACGGCGATCCTGGCCGCCGGAGTGGTCGGATTGGCCGTCGGACGTTCGAGCGCTCCGCTTCCAGGATGGCTGTCCGCCGTACTTCCCGCAGCGGCAAAGCCAAGTTCCGCTCAACCGGCTGCGACAGGACCGATCGTCTACTACCGTGATCCGGACGGCGCGCCCGATTATTCCATGACGCCGAAGAAGACGCCGTCGGGCAAGGAATATTCGGCGGTCCGCGCCAGCGAAGATGTGAGCTTCGAGGAGCACGCTCCGGAAGCCATGACTGCGAAGGGCGGCGAACGCGGGCGGATCAAATTCTATCGTAACCCTATGGGCCTTCCGGACACGTCGCCGACGCCGAAAAAGGATTCGATGGGGATGGATTATCTCCCCGTATATGAGGGCGAACAAGACGACGACTCATCGGTCAAAGTGAGCGCGGGCAAGCTGCAGAAGGCAGGTGTCCAGACCGAGGTCGCGGAGCGCCGCTCCTTGAATACGATGGTCCGCGCACCGGCTACGGTACAGCAGGACGAGCGGCGCGTGTCCGTCGTCTCGCTCCGGTTCGAGGGCTTCATCGACACCGTCGACAACGTCACGACCGGCACGCACGTCCGCAAGGGCCAGCCGTTGATGCGCATCTACGGCCCGAACCTGTCGAGCGCCGCCGCCGAATATCTCTCGGCCCTTAACGCCCGTCCGGAAGCCGGCATCAGCGGGCAGGCCCTGAAAGGGGCGCGCCGCCGCCTCGAAAACCTCGGTGCGCCCGATGGGTTTATTGCCGACATCGAGCGGACGCGCGAGGTCCCGGTCTACCTGAACTGGCCTGCGCCGCAGGACGGTGAGGTCGTGGAGCGGACGGCCGTTAACGGGATGCGTGCAGCGCCCGGAGACGTGCTTTTCAGGATCGTCGACCATGATGTCGTCTGGGTGATGGTCGACGTCGCCGAACGCGATCTTGCGCTCATCGAACTCGGACAAACCGCCACCGTGCGTTTGCGCGCCTATCCGAACCGACCGTTCACGGGAAAAGTCACTGTGATCTATCCGCACCTGAAACCGGAAACGCGGACCGCGCGGATCAGGATCGAATTACCCAACCCGGACGACGTGCTGCGGCCGGACATGTATGCCGACGTCGAAATTGCCACGGGGACGGAAACTCCAGTCGTAACCGTATCCAGCAGCGCGGTGATCGACAGCGGCGAGCGGCAGCTTGTGCTGCTCGACAAGGGCGAGGGCCGTTTCGAACCGCGGGCGGTGAAGATCGGGCGCCGCGGCGGCGGCCTCGTCGAGGTCAAGGAAGGGCTCGCCGAAAACGACAAGGTCGTCTCTTCCGCGAACTTCCTGATCGATGCCGAAAGCAATCTCAAGGCGGCGCTCAAGGGCCTCGACACCGGAGAGAAACCACAATGATCGCGCGGCTCATCGATTGGTCGGCCCGGAACCTGATGCTCGTTTTCATCGGCGCTATCTTCGCTATTGCGGCCGGGGTCTATGCCCTGCAGCACTCGGCGCTCGACGCGATTCCAGATCTCTCCGACACCCAGGTCATCGTTTACACCGAATACAAAGGTCAGGCACCACAGGTCATCGAAGACCAGGTCACCTATCCCTTGACGACGGCCATGCTCACCGTACCGAAATCGAAAGTGGTGCGGGGGTTTTCATTCTTCGGCGTCTCGTTCGTCTACATCATTTTCGAAGACGGCACTGACATCTACTGGGCGCGTTCGCGTGTGCTGGAATACCTCAACGCCGCGGCGCGCAAATTGCCCGCCGGCGTGACGCCGACGTTGGGGCCCGATGCGACGGGCGTCGGCTGGGTCTATCAGTACGCGCTGCAGTCCAAGGACAAATCGCTGGCCGATCTGCGGTCGATCCAGGACTGGACCATCCGATACGGAATTTCCAAAGCGGAAGGCGTGGCCGAGGTCGCAAGCGTCGGCGGCTTCGTCAGGCAATACAACATCATCGTCGATCCGAACCGGTTGAGATCGCTCGACATACCGCTTGCGAAGGTGCGCGATGCGGTCCGCGGCAGCAACATGGACGTGGGCGGGCGCACCGTCGAGCTTTCCGAGTTCGAATTCGTCGTGCGGGGCAGGGGGTATGTCAAGAGCCTCTCCGACCTATCGAACATCGTGCTGAAGCTCGACAAGGGCACGCCGGTCCTGCTGAAGGACGTCGCACGGGTCGAACTCGGCCCGGACGAACGCCGCGGCATAACCGAGCTCAACGGGGAGGGCGAGGTCGCCAGCGGAATCGCACTGCAACGCTTCGGACAGAATGCGCTCGACGTCATCGACAATGTGAAGGCGCGCCTGGGGGAGATGGCTTCGGCGCTTCCGAAGGGTGTCGAGATCATACCGGTCTACGACCGTTCGAACCTGATCCACGACGCGATCGAAACGCTGAAGCGGACGCTTACCGAGGAAAGCATCGTCGTCGCGCTCGTCTGCATCGTCTTCCTGCTGCACGTGCGCAGCGCGCTCGTCGCCATCGTGATGCTCCCGATCGGCATCCTGATGGCTTTCGCCGCGATGAAGGTGCTCGGCATCGGATCGAACATCATGAGCCTCGGCGGCATCGCCATCGCCATCGGTGCCATGATCGACGGCGCCATCGTGATGATCGAGAATGCCCACAAGCATCTCGAACGGGCGCCACCGGACAAGCCGCGCCTAGAGGTCCTCATCGAGGCTGCAAGCGAGGTCGGCCCGGCGCTGTTCTTCAGCCTGCTGATCATCACGGTATCCTTTCTGCCGATCTTCACCATGGAATCGCAGGAGGGCCGGCTGTTCAGCCCGCTGGCGTTCACCAAGACCTTCTCGATGGCGGCGGCGGCGATCCTGTCGATCACGCTGGTGCCGGCGCTCATGGTTCTGTTCATTCGCGGCAAGATCATTCCGGAGCACAAGAATCCCATCAACCGGTTCCTGATCTGGATCTATCGCCCGATGATCCGCGGCGTACTAAGGGCCAAGACGCTGACCATCTTTCTGGCGCTTGTCGCCTTGGCGATCAGCCTCTGGCCGGCCCGGCAACTCGGAACGGAGTTTATGCCGAGCCTCAACGAGGGCACGCTGATGTACATGCCGACGACGTTGCCGGGCCTGTCGGTGACCAAGGCGGCGGAAATCCTGCAGACGCAGAACAAGGTCATCAAGACCTTTCCGGAAGTCGAGTCGGTCTACGGGAAGGCGGGACGCGCCGAAACGGCGACCGACCCCGCGCCGACCGAAATGTTCGAGACGATCGTCAATCTCAAACCCAAGGCGCAATGGCGTGCGGGCCTGACCGTCGACGGCCTCATCGCCGAACTGGACAAGGCTTTGCAGTTTCCCGGTGTCTCCAACGCCTGGACCATGCCGATCAAGGCCCGTACCGACATGCTCGCGACCGGGATCCGGACACCGGTCGGCATAAAGGTGTTGGGAAAAGACCTGACGGAAATGGAAAAGCTCGCCCGCCAGATCGAAACCGTCGTGAAAGCAGTTCCCGGCACGTCGAGCGCTTACGCCGAACGGGTCATCGGCGGCTATTACCTCGATGTCGTCCCTGACCGGGAGGCGCTTGCGCGCTACGGTCTCATGATCAGCGATGTGCAGGACACGGTCTCTTCGGCACTCGGCGGAGAGACGATCACCACCACCGTGGAAGGCCGCGAGCGTTACGGCGTCAACCTGCGATACCCACGCGACCTGCGTAGCGACCCGCAATCCATCGCCCGGGATGTTCTCGTCGCGATGCCGAATGGGGGGACTGTCCCGCTGGGCGAGGTTGCAGCGATCAAGCTCACGCGCGGGCCTACGTCCATCCGGACCGAAAACGGCCAACTCGCGGTCTACATCTTCGTCGACATCCGCGACCGCGATCTCGGCGGCTACGTTGCCGATGCCAAGGCCGCCGTGGCCGCCAGCGTACAATTTCCGCCGGGAAACTATGTCGTCTGGAGCGGACAGTTCGAATACCTTGAGCGCGCCACCGCGCGGCTGAAGATCGTGGTGCCTGTCACGCTGCTGATCATCTTCCTGCTGCTCTACTTGAACTTCCGCCGGCTGACCGAGACGCTAATCGTAATGCTGTCGCTGCCGTTCGCCCTCGTCGGCGGATTGTGGTTGATGTGGTGGCTTGGTTTCAACATGTCCGTCGCGGTGGCCGTAGGCTTCATCGCGCTGGCCGGTGTCGCTGCCGAGACCGGCGTCATCATGCTGATCTATCTCGATCATGCGATGAAGGAGATTCACGCCGAACGGTTGGCGGAAGGCAAGCCGTTCACGCGGCGGGATCTGAACGAGGCCATCATGCTGGGTGCGGTCGAGCGCGTGCGGCCCAAGATGATGACCGTTGTCGCCATCATGGCAGGCCTTATACCGATTTTGTGGAGCACCGGTACCGGCTCGGAGGTCATGCAACGCATCGCCGTGCCGATGATCGGCGGCATGATCTCGTCCACCATTCTGACGCTCATCGTCATCCCCGCGGTCTACGCGCTGATCAAGGGGTTTGGGTTGCCGCGCGAACCGGGCTCAGCCGTCCCCGTGGACCGGAATAGCCAAGAACGGAAGACGGCAAGTGATTTCGACCGCTCGCAAGCAGCAGAGTGACGAAGCGCCGTCCCTCCTCGGCGCCAGGATGATGTGAGGGACCAGTGGGACTTCAAAAAGTGGCGGAAGAAGTTGGGCATCAACCAGATCGTGGCGGGAGAACTGCTCGGCATGAGTCGCGGCGCAGTTCAATACTGGGAAAGTGACCTCAGGCCGGTGCCACGCGCCGTCGAGCTTGCCTGCCAGGAATTGTTGCGGCGCTGGAAGCAGCGGCCTGAGGTCGATTCCCGCCCATCCGGCGATCTGGTCCTGCGATGCGAGCCGCATCCGAACAACGAGAGCGCCTTGGGCCGCGTCGTTCGGCTGAGCGAAACCCTGAACCTTTTCATGCCGCTCATCGTGGATGACGATGGAACCGCGGTCTGGGCCGGCCCCGAATTGCTGCACGAATGCGAGGAGCGGAAAAGACGCGATCGGCAAGCAAAGCGCATTGAGGCCTAGCCGAAGCGCAGCAGACCTTTCCGACTATTTTTGAGGCCGGTCATCTTCGGCTGTAACCAAATCCGCCGGACCGGCGAACTAACAGAGATACGCAAGCATGACGACCCACGAAATCGAACTCAAGGCGCTAATGCTTGCCAGCCTGGACGGCGACGCGGCCTCGCACCGCGCGCTGCTCGAGCGATTGAGCAGCCGTTTGCGGGCCTACTACAAGGGCAAGCTCGCCAGGATGGGAAGGGGTGCGGCAGAAGCGGAGGATCTCGTTCAGGAGGCGGTATTGGCGGTTCACTTCAAGCGGCACACCTATGATCCTGCCGAGCCTCTGACGCCTTGGGTCCATGCGATCGCGCGCTACAAGTTGATCGATTTCCTGCGGCGTACCCGCACGTCGCGGGCCGACGTGCCTATCGAGGAGGCCGATGCAATCATGGCGCACGACGACAATGTCGGCGCGGAGAGTAGCTACGATGTTAGGAGGCTCATGGAGCGACTACCGAAAAACATGCGGTGTTCCATCGAGGCCGTGAAGCTGGACGGGTTGAGCATCGCGCAGGCGGCAGTACGATGCGGCATCTCCGAGCCGGGGGTCAAAGTGAACATCCACCGGGGACTCAAAGCACTGGCTACCCTGATCGGCCGGGAAAAGCGGACATGAAGACTGACGAGCTTGTGGCCCTCCTGAGTACCAATCCCGAGCCGGTCGACCGCGGTTTGGTCGTTCGCACGCTTCTGGTCGCGCTTGGGGCAGGTTCAATTCTGGCCTTGGGAATCACGATCTTCGGGCTGGGCGTCCGTCCGGACATGGTGACGTCCGGCGCCTTGGGTTTCGTCGCCACAAAGGTCTCATTCGCGGTCGGGATTTTCAGCCTCGCGCTTGTCTATCTCGCAAAGCTGGCGCGCCCTGGCGGGGAGCGAAAACCTCGATCGTATCTCGTTGCGGTGCCGTTTCTTGTCATCGTGGCGCTTGCAGCAATCAGCCTCGGGCTGGCGCCAAGCTCGCACTGGACCAAGATGATCATCGGAGACGAATGGCTCGAATGCCTTGTTTCCATTCCGGTCATCGCGATCGTTCCTTTCGCCGTCGCTATCTGGGCCGTTCGACAGGCGGCGCCTACGAACCTTGCTCGCACGGGTGCTTTCGCGGGACTTGTTGCGGGCGGCGTTAGCGCGATGGCGTATGCGCTGCATTGCGCGGACGATTCCCTGCCTTTTGTAGCGGTTTGGTACGGCGGCACGATTGTGCTTTGCACCTTAGCGGGCGCAGCAATGGGGCCACGACTATTGCGTTGGTGAGCGTTTGCCGGTCACGTCAGCGTGAGCTTGTAACCGGCGAACGAAACGGTCCGAACTCATAAGTAGAAGCGCACAAGACGCGCTTCGAAGAACTGATGGAGCCGGATCATGACGAAAAAACTTCTCACGATTTCACTCTTGTTGCCGCTAATGGCGGCGTCGGCGTCTGCATTTGCCGGATCAACGATCACCGACAAAAGCTATTGGCCGAATGAGGCCAGGCAGAGCGCACAAGCCAGGACCGGTAGCTCACAAGGCGATCCGAATTCCGCGTTCGCTTACGACCGGATACCGTCACGCCTGCATTCCGCGCCAAACGTGAACGACGGCGGATCAGCCTGGCGTTACCAAGGCGGTCCCAAGTCCAGATGATGGGTGCGGCAGAAACTGATGCGCCGGTCGCCCAGACCGACCTCGACGAACCGTCCAAGATTTTGCGACCTCTCGCGCCTTCAACAAAACGAGGTGATCCATGATGAACGGTATTTCGCCCGCAATGTCTTGGGGCATGGGTCTGGTCTGCGTGCTGGTCATCGTCGTTTTAATATTGGCGGCAGTAGCGCTTGTGAAATATCTTCGTTCCGAAAACCAGGCTCGGCCGGAATGAAGATTTCGGGGACTGGGTCCGTCGGTTCAATGTGCCGGAGGTGAGCAGATATGACCCCGGTCGCATGCCGCTGGACGTTGTCCGCGGCCAAGGGGCATGGGAAATTGAGCATTTAGGCCTGTGAGCCCGCGGCGACCCCCGTGAGACCCTTCCTTCGTGTTTGGTCCCGGAAGATTGGTTGAATGGAATCGGTGTAGAAAGAGGCGTCTGTTACGTCAGGGAGCGCCTTGCGTCATGGAACTGAACCTGCACGCCAACGCTACGACCACGCCTAAGGTCCGGGCTTACATTCAGCGCAGCAAAAAGAAGATCGCGGAACTGGCGAGCGAACTCGGCGTAAGCCAGACCACAATCCGGCGGTGGCGCACCCGTACTACGGTCAGCGATCGTTCGCATACGCCAAAAAAGCTGACGACCAGCCTCTCGCTGATGGAGGAGGCGCTCGTCTGCGAGCTGCGGACGCGGCTGCAGTTGCCACTTGATGATATCGTCGAGGTGATGCGGCGCTGCGTCAACTGTAAGCTGTCACGTAGCGCGATCCATCGCTGCCTGAAGCGGCACGGTCTGAACCAAAGGCCGAAGCCCGACAAGCCTGCTGTTGGCATCTTTGAGCAGGCCACTGTCGGCTTCATCCACATTTGCCGGCCCTCGAGCGACGTAAAAGCTACGCCTTCGTCGCGATCGATCGGGCCACTCGCTACGTCTACATGGAGATCCATCAAAACCGGGATGCCAGGACTTCGGAAGAATTCCTTAAACGTTTCCTCGCCCACTTCCCGCATCCGGTGCACACCATTCTTACCGACAATGGCGCCGAGTTCACGGACCGCTTCGCCGTCGACAAGAAGAACAAGCCGATCGACAAGCCATCTGGCCAGCATCCGTTCGATCAAGTTTGTGCAAAGCGGGGCATTCAACACCGCCTGATTAGACCCTACCGTCCGCAGACCAATGGCCTGGTCGAGCGTTTCAATCGACGGATCGTCGAAGCGATCGGCCGCGAACCCAAACGTGGCATCGCCCGCCGGCTATTCCATTCTCACCTCGACCGCGATCAATTTCTTCATCGCTTCGTCATGGACTACAACCGTACCCGCCTCAAATGCCTCGACTATCTCGCGCCGTGCGAAGCTCTAGCTAATCTTCCGGGACCAAACACCTTCGCAGGGCAGGCGAGTGTAGGGGCCCTGCACGGCCGTTTTGCCAAACGGGAGGCCCCGGGGGGTGCGCAGGCTTCTCTGCGGAAAGCGTCTCGGATCCTCGGGCTGCACGGCCACGATGGCTGCGCTGCAGCAGCGTGCTTCGCGGCCAGGGGAGTCCTCCCAGCTTAGATAACAAGATCCGTAGCCTAGGCTGGTCCCGGCTGCTTCCTTGCATAATCTACCAACTCCGCAAACTTCGCCTCGAACGTAGCTTTGAATGTCCCTGAGACCTGGCCGGCCTCGAGCCAGACGCTGCGAACGAGTGGCTCACTGCGGCAGGGGACGGCGGCTTTGATTGGCCGGGACGTCTTGAACTTGCACACGATACGCCGCCCCGCTGCTGGTACGATGGCCATTGGTCGCCACCGCCGCCGCAGTTGCGTTGCCAATTTCGCTTGTTCCTGCGTGCGCAGATCTAATTGTGCCGGTGTCGATGATGCAAATCGGGATAGTGTGGATGCTTATGTCGAATAGGTTCGTGGCGATGCCAATGTGAATGACGCTCCAACATCTCTTCGGCATGATGTCGGTGATGCTCGTCGTGGACGTGGCTGTGGTCATGCTCTAGAAACTCATGCTCGTGGTCGTGCTCATGCCGCTCGGCGAGATGCAGCCAAATACCGCCGCCCATTAGCAACCCTGCCAGTGCCAACTGAGGGGTGAGCGGCTCGCGCAGAAGCAGGATCGCCACAACCGCTCCGATGAAGGGCGCCAACGAAAAATAAGCGCCGGTCCGGGCGGTCCCCAGATGCCGCAGCGCCAGCACAAATAAAATCAGACTCACCCCGACGCCGAAAAAGCCTACCAAGGCCGCAGCACCGATCACGGAAAGAGGCGGAAGCGCTGAGCCAATTGCAAGCGCCAGCCCCATATTCACGGTTCCGGCCACTAGTCCCTTAATGATGGTCGTGACGACTGGATCAGCAGCAGAAAGCTTGCGCGTAAAATTGTTGTCGAGGCCCCATGCCAAACAGGCCCCGGCAATCAGTGCTCCGCCGGCATCGATCGTGATGCTTTGTCCATCCCATGCCAGGATCACCGCGCCGGTCAAGATCGCAAGCGCTCCCAGCAAGACTTTACTGTCGACATTCTCTTTGAAGATCACCCACGCGATGGCCATTGTGGCAAGGCCTTCGAGATTGAGGAGCAGGGAGCCCGACGAAGCGGAGGTGCGCTGCAGACCCATCATGAGCAGCAACGGGGCGAGACATCCCCCTAAAATCACAACAGCGGCCAGCCAGGGCAGATCAACGCGTCGCAGACTTGCTTCAGCGACAGGAACGCCAAAAGCGGCCCGCCCAAGATAGACGATCGTCAATCCCGTTCCCGCGCCTAGATACAGGAGACCTGCCAGCATCTGCGGCGCAATCGAACCCAGGAGAACCTTAGCCAGAGGCGCCGAGGCACCGAACAACACAGCGGATGCCAACGCCATCGGAACCCCCGACCAGATTTGAGAACGAGGAGTTTCGGACATCCGTTACTCTAACATGTGTCGTCACCTAGGTTGAAATCCAACGTGACGTCGCTATTCAAGGCCCAATGCCCATTTTCCTGCAAGCTGTACCGAACATAGGCCGGATCATGATCTCCGATGAGTTCTGGATCAAACAACAACGGCCCACGAAGTCGATGAAAATATTGCGCCGCACACAGAGGCGAACGGCTTCTCGCCGGCAGTCGCTAAATTAGTATTTCTAATAGCGTCCTTGCACGTGCATCTGGCAGGTCTTCCCTCATGGGGGTGCTTCCGGCGATCGCGGCTAGGATCGTCCTGCCCAACCGCTCCTACTAGCTCACCTGTTTTAACCGCTTGTGGCCTAATTTGAGTTTCGTAGTGGCCCGTTATGGAGTAAGGATCCCATTGGTTGCTTGCTTGCGGAGGCTCCAATGTGTCGCATCCGCTTCCCAATGTTGGTAATGGCGTTCACGGCCGCAACATGGTCAACTTGCCAAGCCATCGGGTCTTTTCAGACTAAACCGGCGTTTCCCGTGGTGATGGTTGGTGTAGCATCTCCGTCAACCGTCAGATTGCCCGATGTGTCCGCACGCGATCTCGTTGGCGGCTGCGGTAGGGGTCGCATCCGCGATCATCAAACACATGGTTGCCGTGGACCGGCCGATATCAGGTAAGGCATCGGCCAGTAAAAAAATCCTGTCGAAGCCCGTTGCAGTCGAGCCGGGTTGTAAGAGTGTTGCATTCTGAGACTTTATTACGAGAGGGCTTCCTCGCCGACTGAAACTGCCGCACTGGTCTACGGCAGTTACCGGATGTTGACACCACGAGGCGGTTGCGCCGGTGGCGCCCCCTCGTTGAGGTGAGGTAAGGTATGGTCGATGGGTGGTCGCTTTTGGACTGACCACGGCAACGGCCTTGCCGATATGCCTCGTCTCCCGAGCTTCGCCCAACGCGACCCTTTCGATCTCCCACAGGCCGGCTTGGTTGCGAAAGATCGCGGCGATTTCACGCTGGCGATACGCTTGTTTGATGAGGCGCTTCAGCGTGACCTGTTCTCTGAGGCAATTTAGTTTGCCGGAAATCGGGTGTGCGGAAGGGGATTCCTTGCAAATTTGATTTGTCATTCACGCGCCTTTGAGAGCTTTGGCGAGGGACCAGATGCGGCCGCCGGCACGACGGGAGAGCAGGATCATTCCGCGGCTCGATCAGATCATCTGAAGCATCCGCTGGCGGCGCTGGGGCGCACGGTGGAATTGGGGGTTCCTGGAACGGGAGTCTGGGGCGGTCTACACCGATGATCCGGGCCGCCCGCCACTGCCGACGCGATTGATGGCGGGGCTGGGGTGATCCTCAAGCGCGCCTATGACCTCTCCGATGAAGCGCTCTGCGAGCGCGGGGTTGAGAACCCCTACTTTACCCGCAGCCTCCACGCCATGCACTTGAAAGACGTGCTTGGCGAGAGCCGATGGTGGTAGGATGCATTGTGGATTACTCCTCTCTTTGTTGCTTCGGCAACACTCTGCCACATTTGATGCCGTCGAGTGGGTGTCATCCACACCATCATCGTGATGCTTCATATGCTGATAGTCGCACTGGGATTAACCGAGAGCGCGATCAGAATTGCTTAGTATTGCGAATGCACGCGAAAACTGAGCACCGAAACTGGGCCTCGGTCGCGATTGTACGCTGGATTTGCGATGAGCTGATAGTCCAGCGTAACCTTCGTGGAAAATACCGGAAAACTATAATAAGTCTCGAATATTTTTTCGCTGCCCGGATTTGGCAGCTTGCCATCGCCAACCAGGATTCCAAGTCCGCCGGCATTGAGAAACGCTTGGTGCACGCCGGAAATCCCGTTGACGACACCGGCTATGCCGAACGTATCGTTATCCCGCCCCCACTGCTTTCCGGAAATCGATAGGCCGGCGGCGACGGTTCGATCGACGTCGGTGAATTCATAGGGCTCCTTACTGCCATCCGCGACCCCGGCTCGGACAAACAGGCCGACATTGGGGATGAGTTGCTGCTCTAGATTCATGCTGATGCCGCCACGGCTTTGGTAGCGCCGCACGGCGGCGATATCGGCGGGTCCTCCGTTCACTGCAGCCAACTGGATCGCGTCCTGGAAGCTTCCCATCCGGCCGCGTGTCAGAAATCCGCTGATCGCGATTTTCCCGGGTTGATCCCAGATGGCATATCGCCGCTCGATCTCGCCGACCCACTGGAACTGTCCGAACTGTGAATCGAGGTGGGTGGCATTCGGTGCGATGGATAGATCGAATAGGCCGGCGCGCAAGGTCCAGGGACCTTGGTACCATTCCGCGGCCGCGCCGACGGTGTAAGCCCAGGCGTCGGCCGCATAGTCGAACGTTCCGGTGTCGATGATGGTCCAGTTCATGAAATCGACGCGAGGATCATGGGCGTATTTATTGGTGTCGAAGATATCGCCGACGCTGAATTTTCCGACAGTGAACACCAACCGATCCGAAGTCTGCGACCCGGAAAACTGGTTGAGCCCGGCATCGACTTTCTGAACCTCGCCGCCGAGGTCGATGGTCTGTCGCAGGAATGCCCGGTGCAGACGCGTGTACGGGTAACTCGCCCCGACTTTGTAGGCCTCGCCGCTTGGGAAACCCGCTGCGCCGACCGATTTGCTCAGTCCAAAGCCCTGATCTATTTCCGGATTGACCCATGCTTCGGCGCCCTCCCAGAGCCGGACGCCTGCGTACAAGGTTACGTCTGCAGTCTCGCGGCCGATATTCGGTGCGAGACTGTTCTGGCCGCTGTAGGGAGCCCGAAATGGAGGGGCATACTGATTGACGTAGGTGGCTTGGGCGTGGAACGCGACGCGGTCTGTTTCCAGAGCGGATGGGCCCTTGGCCAGGAAGTCCGATATGTGAGCGTTATCTCCACCGATCCGGTAGTTCACACCAAGCCGGACGCTTTGCATGGCGAGGTCGGATGCGAACACCTCCGCTGCGGCCGGGAATGTCACGCCCTTGCGGCCAAATCCAGTCGACAGATACTCGGCTTTTGCGGTCCAGTTGCCGGTGAGCGGAATCTCGATGCCCGCTCCCGCGGCCCACCCCAATCGCCACAGCAGCCTCGTGTCCACGGTTCCCGGCGTTGCGAAACCGCCAGCGGGAAAACCGGTCACCTGATCCCGCGTTGCCTGATTGTAGGTCCAGGCCAATCCTCCCGTTCCATAGAGGAGAAAATGCTCGAACGCGTAGCCGAGGCGAGCGCGGGCACTTCCGTAATGGATGACCGCCTCTCCGTAGATCACTTGGCCGGTCAAGGGCGAGGTGACCGTCTGACTGCCACGCACGGAAAAGGGTACCTGCACGTCCGAATTCGGAAAGCTAGCGTCGGCCTCGAAACCCAGCATCCAGCGAGACTGAAAAACGTAATTATACCCACCCTGCAGTCCGGCGAAATAGCTGCCCGTTCCGCCCATGAAATCGAAATTGAACGGAAAATCGAATGATCCATTCAAACCTGGACCGCCGGCTCCCGGCGCAGTTGCGGACCAGTTTGAAGAGCCTTTGATCACCCCGGCATGGGCGCCGATGTACCAACCGTTCCAATCGTAACCAGTCACCTCCGCAGCCTTCGAGACGTAGGGCAAAGGTGCCTTGACCGGAAGGTTTACGGGAAGGTCACCTGCGATCGCGACAGAACACGTCGCAAGCACTATCCAGGTGCCACCCAAAAAGTTGGACACTCGCTTCATAACGCGCCCCGTTACCCAACGCTAAAGTAGACCAAAGAAAGATGACATCCATCCCAAAGCATTATTGCAACTAATTCGCAATTGCAAGAACGAATGGGCATTGAGCGACGCCCGCACTCTTCAATGGACGAGATCACTGCTTCTCAGACATGGTGAAGACTGTTATTCCAACATAAGTCCGATCCCCAAGCCGGTTTTGGCCTGCGTGATCAGTTGTCGGATGATGATCCGAATCGGCGGCCGTAACGTCAAAAGGCGTAACGTCAAAATGACGAGAACGACATAACTCGTCGCCAGCCCCTGTTAACGGTTCGATCAATTGATGTGACATCCTGCTCGACCTTTTGGCGCTTCGCTGGCCGCTCAGAGCCGACCATGCCTCCGAACCGCTCCAGCCATCGCGCTACTTATAAGACAGCTCGAAGACCGCTATGTGAATCCTGCGCTGTCGTCGCGTAGCGAAAGATTGTGCTCGCCAGCCGAAAAACTCCAATGGCTCCCCGACATCGCGCATTTTCGACGGCGGTCCGTATCACGCTCCCGCCGCTCGGGGCCGAACTTGTTGAGTTGCGGCGACGGCCAAGCCCAATCGCTTGCAACCGGAAAGTTGTTCAATAGCCGCTAAGCCAAATTCGAAGGCTGTTTGCGCAAAGGCCTCAAGCTGCCAGTGTCATCCCAGTCGCGTCTCACCGTCGATCAGGGATCGTTGACAAATGCGCATCTGATCCATCGCGGTCCGCTTGGCCGGAGAACAATCAGGCAGGTTCGCATTGCAAGCAACCGTGGCGCCGACGACCCCAGGATCGCCTTGGATGACCGCACCGTCAGGCATAGAGGAAGATCAGGAAATCCCGGGCAATGAATGGCTGGACTGACTTGTCCTGCAGTCCGCCGCCGAACGCGAAAATATAACTCATGCCAGTCAGGCAGCCTAGGGTGCCAATGACCCTTTGAGAAGTAGTAGCGGATCGATTCGACGGCACTTGGTCATATTAGAAACTCAAGCTAAATTGAAACTCGGAAAGACCGATAATTGTGCTCCCTGATAATGCCGTACGGAGTGCATTGGAGTGACTAGATGATTGATCCAGCTCCCGAGCTCCCGGATAACACGCTGATTGAAAGTGTACGACTTCCGCAGAGAATTCGAAACCTACTGAATTCGGCCGGTCTAAAAACCGTCGGCGAGGTTCGCGATAAGGCAGATGCTGAATTTTTAAGTTTGCCGAGTGTCGATAAGAATTCGCTGCAATATCTGCGAAGGACCCTCGGGCTTCCGTCGTCACAGGGAGTTAGCTGCCTCCCATCGGAGCTGCGAGACGGCGATGATGAAGTCAAGTAAACGACTTCATAAACAAGCATGACTGTTGCTAACTTGCGCGATCCTTTCTCAAGCTGCGCTCCAATCAACTTTCGCTGGGCTTCGGCGCATTCGCACATGGAACTATCGGTTGGGTGGCGTCTGACTGCAGCGGTGCGAACGGCGGTAATATCACCTTTCGACCGACTGGCGCCGCGGCATTAGCGCGGATGTTTACCCGGTCCGTCTCGGACTCACTCGCTCATGATTCTCAACCGGCCAGTCACGGGCCCAGATCGAGACGAGCAAGGACGTAATCTACAAAGCTGCTCCGGAAGAGGTCGTGTAAGGCAACGGGCCGACGTTTCTCGCCGGCCCGATCTGCGTCTTACTTTATGCCTTCGTGCTGCCAATGGGCAGTGACTTCCGCGTCGGATTTTGTCAAATGGACGTGCTGGTCGACGTGATCGATCCAGCCAACGGGAATAAAATGATGGTGAACGCCGTCGGGCGAACTCTGTTTGGTCAGCTTGATCTTGTCGGAGCCTTCAAGATGGTCGACTTTGCCGACTGTCTTTTTGTCGGAAGAGACGACGTCCATGTGCTCTTTGATCTGCGAGGTATCTGTCATGGGAAACTCCTTTGGTATAGAAATTAAAAACTCGCTAACGGGGATTAGGTTGCATTTCTGGAAAGAACGTCTCTTACCCAACTCACCGGCGCGGCCGACAGAGCGGAACTCTTAATGTCCGCTTGGATGTACACGCTGATCCCGGCCGTAGCCGTCGTGGTCGGCGCCGCCGCGGCGGTCTGGCGGAAGCCGTCGCCCACATTCGCTGGTGCTATCCAGCATTTTGCCGCCGGTGTGGTGTTCGCCGCCGCCGCCGGAGAGCTTCTGCCCGACATCAAACACCGTCAGTCAGCTTGGGCAGTCATCCTGGGAGGGGCGGCCGGCATTGTGCTTATGCTACTTATCAAGCGCCTCGGCGAAATGACTAAAGGCACGTCCGGTCTCATCGTCATGGTAGCGGTGGATATCTTCATCGATGGACTGGTGTTGGGCATCGGTTTCGCAGCGGGCGCAAAACAAGGTTTTTTACTGACGGTTGCGCTCACGACGGAAGTCTTGTTCCTCGGCCTTTCATTGACCGGCGAACTGTCCGAGTCGATTCGAAAGCCTGCAAATGTTCTCGCCGTCGTTGGCGGGATCGCGATCTTGTTGCCCCTTGGTGCCTCCGTCGGCATCCCGGTTAGCCATCTTCCAAACTTTTGGATCGCGGCCTTCTTTTCATTTGGGTTGGTTGCATTGCTATATCTCGTCACGGAAGAGCTGTTGGTCGAGGCGCATTCGGCTCCGGAAAAGCCGTGGGTCACCAGCCTGTTCTTCGTAGGCTTTTTGCTAATTCTGCTGTTAGATGAGCTCGCAGGCTGAACACCGATCCGGGTCGTCGCCTGTCGCCCCCGGAGATTAATGCGTGCAAACAAGCCTTCTACGTGAGTGGCTCACCAAAGTCGGGTGGGAGATCGCGCTGGCGGTTGCTCTAGCGGCAGTCCTTGCAGTCAGTACGGGTGGCACGCTCTCGCTTGCCCTTCGTTACCTGGCAGGCTTCAGCGGACTGAACTCGCTCGTGCAGGTAGTTCTAGCCGTTGCGCGACGGCGGCCGCTAAGCGCGCGCCTTTCGGAGTGGGACGAAGCAATCGCGCTTGCGACGCTATCGGCTGGATCCCACCTCATGGCCGGCCACATCGACACGATCACATGAAAAACGTGACGCCCATCGCAAGTGCCGCTGCGGCCATGGTGGCGGTCGCGATCCAGCCGAGCCCCGTCAACCAACCACCGATAGTGAATTGACCCATGATCTTCGTGTTGGCGGCCATCAGCATCATTAAGGCCATCACCGGCACGGCGACGATGCCATTGATAACGGCGCACCAAATAAGCGCCTTAATAGGATTGATCGGGGTGAAGTTGAGCAGCACTCCAACGGCCGTTGCCATCACGATAGTGGCATAGAAAGCCTTCGCTTCTTGGGGCTGGCGGGCCAGACCGATCGGCCACTTGCGAGCTTCGCCGACCGCATAGGCTGCCGACCCGGCGAGTACGGGAATGGCGAGAAGGCCTGTGGCTACCACGCCTAGTGCGAAGATCGTCGCAGCGTAATTTCCCGCTATTGGACGAAGCGCCTCGGCCGCCTGGGCGGAAGTTTCGATGTTCGTCACGCCCGATACGTTGAGCGTTGCAGCGGTCGTCAGAATGATAGTCAAGGCGATGAAGTTAGAAATCCCCATGCCGATTAGGGTATCAATTTCGATCCGCTTGATGGCGTCGGGACCCTGTTCGGGCACCCGCTTAAGGACCTGTCGCTGCGGCACGGCGCGAATATCCTCCGCCTCTTGAGAGGCCTGCCAGAACAGCAGATAGGGACTGATCGTTGTGCCGAAGACGGCAACGATCGTCTGGATGTACTCGGTTTTCCAGGTGAGCGACGGCATGACGAACTGGCGCAGCGCTTCGCCCCAGTGCACGTCCACCATGAACAATGTCGCCACGT
Organism: Bradyrhizobium sp. PSBB068; assembly: GCA_016839165.1. NCBI lineage: Bacteria > Pseudomonadati > Pseudomonadota > Alphaproteobacteria > Hyphomicrobiales > Nitrobacteraceae > Bradyrhizobium > Bradyrhizobium sp. PSBB068. Next base: position 51,945 of record CP069301.1, on the reverse strand, counting down.
AAGCGAGCAGCGCGAGCGTTAGCCATTTCAAATAGGATACGTATCGGGTGTACTGTAGCAGGACCTGCAGGCCGATGCAGATAGCGCCGAACAGCGCTACATAGAACGTTCTCGAACCGCCGAGGACTAAACTCGTAGAATCGGCCATGGCACCCAGGTCGGCGCCGATGTTAATCGTGTTTGCCGTGGTCAGCAGCGCAACAAACGTTTGTAGGAGCCAGTTTGGATAATGTTGGCGCAGATTGCCTGCCAGACCACGGCCCGTCGTCCGTCCGATCCTGGCGCTGATCATCTGGACCGCCGCCATCAGCGGGTAAGTCAATAACATGGTCCAGCTCAGCGAATACCCGAACTGGGCGCCCGCCTGACTGTAGGTGGCTATGCCGCTCGGATCGTCGTCCGAGGCACCCGTGATGAGGCCCGGACCGAGGGCGCCGAGCAGCCGCGGCTTGCTGCGGCCGACGACGGGACTAGGACCGGCTTTGGCGGCGCTTTCCGACGAATTCATCCAACCGGCCTCAAAGATCTCAAAAAACTAGGTCCAATTACTCTCTAATACGCTCAAGGCACGACCAAAGTTCCACAATGGCCAAGACGCCTTCATTTGGAAGACGAGGTTGTAGAAAAATGCGCTGCCGCCAATGTATTTTGCTATGTTCTATCTGAACGATCCTTCCACATTAGGCCGAATCTAGCAAAGGTTGACAGGTGGCGTCCCGAAGCCAAACGGCTGTTTTTATAATTGGACTTCTGACGATGACCGCCTTAGTGGCGACCGTCGCCGGTATCTTGCTACATCGCGCATTTCCAGACCACCCTTGGGTTACGGTCGTTGGACCGGTAGGCGCAGCGTTGACGGTGATCGGGTTCGCAAAGAATTTTTTGCCTAGGTGACGCGCCGGTGCGTCGTTCGCTTTCTCGCCTAAAAAAATTCGCCCGGCGCAGGAAGTTTTTTTCCTCGTGGGCCGAATTCGTTTGCAGAATTGGCTAGAAATAAATCGCCGAACGCGCTCCGCAGTCGGGTCGGAGGATGTAAATCGGATTGATGGATGTGTTCGCGTGGTACGCAGTGAATTAACCGAAAGCCACCCGCATCGTTAGCGAACTGCTTCGGTATGTGAATGCGTTTGAGATGAGTTTCCATCACTATCTTCAGAACGCCAAGTAAACACCAATTGGTGGTCGTTCGTCAGGACCCGGTAGCCTTGAGGTTGTGGCCCCTGCGCGATGGAGAGCAAATGTTGACCTATTCGCTTGGCTTCCTCAAGGTACAAGGAGCCGCCTACCACTCGATCAAGAATTACCGGGCAGTCGTGCACAAATCCCAGAATTTCAATCGTGAACGGCGCTTTGTCGGTCATTCTTCGAATATGCGGACGTTAACAGCCCAGTTCAAGCCAATAGTCCAACACGATCGGGACCCAAACTACCGCACAATGTTTTTCAGTCGGAGAGTTCTCGATGGAACCCCCCTGCTGGGCATCCCGTTCCGATTTTCGTGAATTGGGGGTCGGCATCCACCCCAGCGCGACTTCCGCCCAGATCCCTCGGCTTACAGGCGCACCGTTTTTCAACTTAATCGTGCGCGTTGGGGCCGGCCGAATTGTCCTAATACCGCACCGCACCCGACCCCGGTTCTAAGAAGACAGCGCTGTCCTTCAGCTATCAATTGGTCTCCGATCCTGCCTACAATGCCCGACTAGACCAAGTTTGATCGTTAAGGGACGTATGCATTGGAGCTCTGAATTGCTAAATACCGCGGCAAGACAGGAAGCCCGAGCACGATCCGAAAGGAACGATTCCCGCTGGCCCGATCACCCAAGGAGGTGTAGCCGCCGCCTCCGCAAGGTACGATCCGATGCGTAGCATATTGTTGAATCCCGCCAGATTGATCCTTTTCGCCCTGACCACGGCGCTGGGCGTTGCGGTATGCTTGGTCCCGCCCAGTTTCGCGCAACGCGATCCTCTCGATCTCGCTCAGGCCGGCTTCGTTGCAAAGGATCGTGGCGATTTCACTGTGGCAATACGCTTGTTCGACGAAGCGCTTCAGCGCGGCCTGTTCGCTGATAAACAGCGTGGCCTCCTGTTGTACAGCCGGGGCGTCTCTTATGAAGCGCTCGGAATTCGCGACCGCGCGTTGTCGGATTTCGACGCGGCCGTCGCGCTGCTTCCGGATTTCCCTAATGTCTACCTCTATCGAGGGATCATCTGGGGCGAGAAGAGCGAATACCAGCGCGCGATGCAGGATTTCCTGACGGCCAGTAAATTGAATCCAAGCGATCCGCTTGCTTTCAATAACCTTGGAAACGTCTATGAAAAATTGGGAGATATTGATCTCGCCATCGAAAACTTTGGCCGCGCGATCCGCTTGCAGTCCGACTACGCCCAAGCCTACTACAATCGCGCCCATGCTTATGTGTTGAAGCAAGACGAAGAACGCGCCATCGCAGACTACGACAAGGCGATCTTGTTGCAGCCGACTTACGCCGAAGCGTATGTCAACAGGGCAATCGTGAAATTCTTGCTCCGAGATGTCCAGGGCGCTCTAGCCGATCTGGATACCGCAATCAAACTCAATCCGCGCGACGTCTCCGCACGGTCAAATCGAGCAAACGTGAATCTGGCAATCGAAAAATATGGTGAGGCGTTGACCGACTTCGATCGCAGCTTGGCGTTGGATCCCGGCAATGCAGCCACGTACTTGGGAAGGGGGCGGGCGCATCTATTCTCAGGCGCCATCGACGATAGCATTGCGGATCTTAAGACAGCCGTACGACTGCGCCCTTCGAACCCCTATCCCGTTATTTGGTTGCACATTGCCCGGGTTCATAAAGGGGAATCCGACCGCGAAGAATTTGCAGCGAATGCAATGGCCGTGAAACGCGGAGCGTGGCCGGGGGCAATGCTGGATATGTACCTCGGGCTTCTCGATGCGGACAAGGTCAAAGCTGCTGCCCAACAGGGCCCAAGCCGCGAAAAGTCCAAACGCCAATGCGAAGCGAATTTTTTCCTGGGCGAACTGGCGCTGCACAACGGCCAAATCGAGCAAGCGAGAGATGCTTTGCGCGAGGTGACGTCTACCTGCGGACCTGCGGAAACGGTCTACAGCGCGGCGGTGGCGGAGGCCAAGCTGTTACCGCGGCAATAAAGTGCCTTGCGAAGGCCGGGCTTCTACCACCCAGCTGCGCACCCGCCGAAGCGCACTTCCCCTATTGCTTGACATGTCAGTGGAGGCGTTACAACGGTTTACGATGCCGCGAGAATGGCCCGCGCCGGTCTAGGTGGTGTGAACTCTAGGGATTCCCTTTTAGGAGTTTTCCAGCACGTCTTCCCGCACGAGCGCTCGGACCTGAGCCATTGGCGCAAGCGGCTTGGCGACAAGCTGGAGCTGCTGCTGGCCGAGAGCTTGCGGGTGGCGCATGGGGCCGGCGCGTTACGCAGCCAGGACCTCAAGCGGGTCACAGTCGACACCACGGTGCAGCCGAAGGCCATCACCTTCCCGACCGATGCCAAACTGCTTCATGCGGCCATCAATCTGGCGATCAGGCATGGCGTCAGGCTTTGGAAATCTTATTCTCGCGTCGCCAATTCCGCCGCGATGATGGCGGGCCGCTATGCCCATGCCAAACAATTCAGGCGGCATCAGCGGCAGTTGCGTATCCTGAAGAGCCGGCTCGGCCGGATCATCCACGACATCGGCCGCAAGATCGAGAACCATCCAGCACTAGAAGAGGCGTTCGCCCTGCCGCTTGGCCGGGCCACGCAGATCCGCTCGCAACAGCAGCGCCAGCGCGGCTGGAAGCTTTATTCCTTCCATGCCCCCGAGGTGGAGTGGAGTGCATCGGCAAGGGCAAGGCCAGCGCGCCTTACGAGTTCGGCGTCAAGGCCTCCATCACTTTATTTCGTATGACCTCCGAACAACCTACCCAAAAGAAGCCACACAGAAGCGCGGCGTGCTGGACGTTTCTTCAAAGCGAGCGGCGCGTGGATCAGTGCCCGTCACTCTCGATCGTGAATACGGCTTCACGCAAATTCATGCCCCCATGAAGGAACTGAAAGAAGATCATCACTGCCTGATCGAGCGTTCAAAAGAAACGGACGAGTGTGGCTTCTACAGTTAAAGCAGCTCTCGCTTCGGGAAATAATACTCATAGATAAAAGCCCGCAGCGATGCGGGCTTTTCGTTCTTATCGACGTTCGTGGCTGTTGTCACCCACCCCGATGCTCACGCCCGGGACTTGAATACCGATCCCAGGCTGTCCGTGCTGCTGCGGGCGTTCCTCGTGGTGCTCTCGCCGTGGCTCTTGATGACGGTCCTGCTGAATAATCATGGCGGGTCGGTCATGAGGGCGTTCCTCGTGATGTTCGCGCCGAGGTTCACCATGGCGTTCCTGAATAATTACGACAGGTTGGTCATGATGCTGTTCCCGGCAATTGCCATGTTGATCACAGACCATCTGGACGCGCAGCAGGCCGGTATCGGCCTGCGAAACGCCCTTGGTAAGGGATCCTGCCTGGACACCGCTCACGAACAGCCCGACAGCACCAGCCAAAAGCGAAAACGTAAGTGTGTTCATATTCATTCCCCTTTGTGGTTGATCGCTACTGCCTTGAAGTACCTTCGGGCTTCATACGACTCTCAGTGATGGCCGCCGTGATGACCGCCAAAGCCGCCGCCGAACCCACCATGATGACCGCCAAAGCCACCGTGATGACCGCCAAAGCCGCCAAAGCCGAGGCTTATGCCCGGGCCTCCGTACCCATATCCATACCCGCCGCCGCCATAGTACGGCTGTGCGTAGTAGGGTTGCGCGTAGTAGACCCGTCGAGGGGCGTAATAGCCGTAGCTCCTGTAGACGCGGCGATGCCCATAGTGGCGATAGCGACGATGGGCACTGAAGTCGGTTGACTGGCTCGTTCCGCTGGTTGCGGTTACCGTCTTCACCGAGTTGTCGGCATTTGCTGCGGAACCACCGAGAAGCGCGGCTGCGCCGACGGCAATTACGATGGCTAGTGTTCTCATTTTCCACTCCTATGGTGAACTGTGGAGGGGTAATTGAGTCCGGGGAGTTTCGTTCCGGCCGTCAAACCTTTATTTTTGCGTAAGTAGTTGAATATCCATTCATAATCAAGAACGTCAAGCAAAGATACGGCCTACCCGTGTCCTGTACCGTCGCACTTCACGCATGGGCCGATCCTGGAGCCTTTGCAAAAATTGCACGGCTTACCCTCATACCGTTTCCCGCTTCCGTAGCATTCATTGCAAGCATTGATCCTTTGCCGTTGCACCTCGGACATGCTGCCATTGTCCTTCACATTATTTAGGCGAAATTCATTTCCGACCACTGACGCGATTTTTCGATCATGTTCAGGTTATCCCATGAACCTCAAACTGATTTACCGGGCTATCTTGGAAACCCGACTGCTATGGCAATCATCGAGACCGGCTAATGCCGCTGTGGACGCCCTCTATGACTTGCTCCCGCGCCACCGATCCGCTGGACGCTCTCGAAAGAGAAGTTCAAAAGCCTGGTGCTGCCTCCCCTCGAAAATAAAGCGAGCGGAAGCAAGGTCGAGTTTGAATTGTAACTATCTTTGAATGATTTTCTTTAGCTGCGCTTCCCATTTATCCACGACCTCACGCATTTCTTTCGCGAAGTCGTATCGCCGATAGACTGACACGATACCGGACTGACTACCGGATACGTGGTTCAACAGACGTTCGGTAACGTGTATGGGCGTTCCGAGGGCCGCAAGATTCGTCGCGAACGTGCGGCGCAGATCGTGCAAGGTCCACGGACGTTCTCGAGAGCGCTAGAAGCCCTTGAATTGCGTCCCCCACCCCGCGTACGGGATGATCCCACTGAGCCTACTCGCCGGAAACACGTAGCCGTCCGTTTCCGGCACCGAAGCAATCACCATCTGCGCCATCCTCCCTATGGGAGCACGAACGCGCGGCCGTTTTTCGTATCGGGCGAATTGATCGTGCCAACGCCGAGATATTCCCGCTGCACCAGTTGAAAAATGTCCGAATATCTTTGAGGGCATGCGGCGGCTTCCGACTTGGCCGTAAGCCGCCGCATTGATCGAGGGCTTCTGGGGGGCCCACAGCGGCAAAGCTCGTTGACGCAAGCTCGCTAAATCGCGCGTCGACCGCTCAGTGCGACAAGCTGCTGGTCGTCATCATCACGTTTGATGAGGGATTTTAATGGGGGCTCTGGGTTCAGAGGAATGCTCCCGAAACACACCCGAAATCGCCGGGCTCAACCCGGCAAAACAAAGATTCATAAATATATCTCCATAGCTTATCGTTCGCGGACGGACGCTAGGCTAGAGATTTTCACCGATCGAATGAGGTGGATCAGAGCACCAAACTATTTTCTTATAGTCAAAGCCGATCTCGATTGTCGGTTTGACTACGGCAAAAAAAGGGGAAATGTCGAAATCACGAGGCGTGTAGAGTGACGAGTCGCGGATATGAAAGATTTCCTTCCGCGCATGATCGCTTTCCAACGGAGTAATAACAGGCAAAATGGGGTAACCAACATCCATGAACGCTTGGGCGATAAGGGCGGAACAGATGAGGCGGGTGGGATCACCCGAACCTAACGCGATCATTCGGCGCCGCCAACGCTTTGGCACCGGAAGCGGCACCAGGTAACGCCCAAGATCGATCAGATTCTTGAGATCGTATTTGAGCCCGATCCGCGCAACTGCGAATTTACATACCGCTTCGCAGTCTTCGGGGGCCAACCCGACGGGTCGACATATACGAGTATGAAATTTGGAATACTTCGACAGAGAGACGCAGGTAATGCCATAGTCCAGATTGGACTCCACCAATTCGCATTCGCCTGGCACCGTCGATCCTACGTAGAGCGCAGCGTGAGACCAGGTTGACTGCGTGAGGTACTTGATAATTCCGGAGATGCGATTGTTACCCTCAATGAGCAAAATATCGCCGGGTCTAATGCAGGCTTGGAGCGCTTTCGGATCGGCCGGGGTGAATGGCTCATAGCTGGACGAGGGCTGCTGCAGATAGGCGGCGATCAGGCGCCCCAGGAGATCGAGGATCCATTTCATGGCGCCAAGTTCCGGTTGCTACATGGGCCAAGCAAGTCGAGCCATTCATCGTTCGATGACACACCAATGTTAGCCTCCTCGCCCTGTCAGGTAAAATGGCTTGAAGAGGGGACTCGCAACTAGACCACCGATGGGAGTTCTGGCGAACTAATCCGGTACGTTAGCCAACTTGCTTAGCTCAGTCGGGTCCTGTAAATCTTTCAACAATTTGCTCGCCAACTCGTACGATCTGTTAATTTCGATGAGTCGGCTCATCTCTATGGTTGGCTGAACGTTGGATTTTTCAGTCACGCCCTGCAAAACCGTCGCCGAGCCAGCCTTCACCGCCTCTGGTACGCGATCCGAGCTAAAAAGGTTGCCGCCCACCGCCTGAATGTTTGCCCGCGCAGAAAAACTCGCGAGTCGCAATCGGCCCAGTCCCCAAGCTTGGTCGAAATCCTACCCCCTGCGTTGATATTGATCGCTCCAGCTTGGACAGGCACGTTTACCGTGCCGCTGTCGGCTAAAACCGGCTGCCCGTCCATGGTCACCAGCCGGCCAGTTCCATCCAGGCTAAATGACCCGTCTCGGGTGTAGCGTTCTCCCTGAGATGTTTGCACCACGAAATAGGCGTTGCCTTTGATTGCCAGATCGAGAGGATTTCCCGTCGTCCGTATCGCCCCGGCTGACGTGTTCGTAAAGGCAAACGCCGCATCCACCAGAGAGAGGGGACGCTCAGGTTTAATTCCGATCTCCTCCCCCTTTTCAGGCTTCAAATATTCATGAAACGAAATTTGCTGAGCGCGAAAACCGGTAGTTTCGACGTTCGCAACGTTGTTTGCGGCAACATCGAGCCTGCGCCTGAGGGCCATCAAGCGCGAGAGATGGATGAGTGTAGTTTCGCTCACTGCTGTCCCTTCGGAAGCGAATCACGCGCCATTCAATTCTCTGATACAACGCTGACTGCCTAAACTCCGCAATGCGGCATCTTGCAGCGCAGACCGAGCGAACGATCAAAGTGATTACTTGCGATATGGTTGCGTTTCCCGGTACTGCACGTCTTGCCAGCCTCAAAAATGGTTCCGCATCTCTAGACCCGCAGGGTCGGCTCTGCCATTCGGATCTCCTCATTCTCGACCTGAATGGTCACGTGATCGATCTTGAACTTTTCTTCCAAGATGGCCTTTACGCCCTTCAGGACCGCGGCTGCGTATTTCATGTCGGACACGACGACATGTCCGGTGAATGAGTCCGTCCCCGATGTGATCGTCCAGACGTGCAAATCGTGAGCGGCAACGACGCCTGGGATACGCAGCAACGTCTTCTCGAGCTCCGGTAGATCGATTTCGGTAGGTACGCCCTCCATCAGGATATGGACCGCCTGGCTCAACAGCTTCCAGGTGCGCGGCACGATGAAGAGGCCGATGCCCGCGCCGATGATCGGATCCGCCAGCGTCCAACCGGTGTACATGATAATTAGCGCCGCAGCGATCACGCCCAACGATCCCAGCATGTCGCTGAGTACTTCGAAGTAGGCGCCCTGGACATTGAGGCTCTCCGATGATCCCACAGAGAGCAGCTTCATACTGAGAAGGTTCACGACCAATCCGACGGCCGCAACGGCCAGCATCGGGCCACCCAGTATTTCCGGTGGAGAGCGAAAACGTTGGTAGGCTTCATACAAAATGTAGACGGTCAGCAGAAGGAGCACCACTGCGTTGACCAGCGCGGCAAGAATCTCGGTCCGTAGATAACCGTAAGTCTTCTGCGGCGTAGCAGCCTTTTGCGCGAAATGGATCGCAAACAGCGCCAATCCGAGGCCACCGGCATCCGTCGCCATATGCGCGGCATCCGCGATCAGCGCGAGACTACCCGTCCAGATCCCGCCGACGATTTCGGCTGTCATGTAAGTCAACGTCAGCGCCAGCGCCGCATAGAGCGGCTTGCGGTGACGTCCCGCCGCTGACGGAATTGCGCCTCCGTGCGAATGACCTTTACCCACCGCGATACTCCCAAGTTTTGCGAAATCGGTCGCCAGCCGGCACAGCTAGGGCAAGGCGGTTGTAAAATCAAATTTCCGAAAACCGAGGAGTTCCCGGGCCTTGGGCTAACATTGTAATAGTGTTCGCCAATGGAATTTGCTAACCGGAGAATATGGAACGTCAGGTCGGTCAAAGATTGACAAGACTGCAGGCATCCGGACTTCGCCGGACGCTGTTGATGTTGCTTGCTTTTTCCTATCTTTTCGTCGGTCTGGCGCATTCTATTTCGTGCACAGACGAGGCTGTCGCGGCCACTATGTCATCTGACATTGGCAGTATCCCGGACAATGGTCCGGATGAGGATGGCTCGAAGAAATCGCCCGTGGTCGCCGGGCATTGCTACGTGTGCGCACCGGTGCTGATGCCCGCCGTCGTCCCGGATGCGGGGCCTTCCGCACGTCCGGTCAAACTGGCATTCGTATCGCCAAAGCTCCAGTTTGAAGACCATCCTCGGCTTGATACGCCGCCGCCAAAACATCTGACCTGAGTATCGCCGCTGCGCGGTCTGGCCGCGCCGTCGTTCTTCGTGCTTTTCAGGTCGTTTGTATGTTTTTGGTCCGAGATGCTCTGCGCCTGACATGCGCATTTCTTGTATTTACAATCCCAGTCCAGGCTGCCGAACGTTCTTCGCGCGCAATCTCCCTGCCGCAGGCATTGCAGCGTGCATTGGCGGCGAACCCGCGCTTGACGGCGGCCGAGCGCGATATCGGCATCGCGGGGGGACTTCGAATCCAGGCTGGTGTGCTTCCCAATCCAGATGTTTCGTTCGAACTCGACAACGCGTTGGGGTCGGGGCGCTATAAGGGCTTACGCTCGGCTGAAACCAACCTGCAACTCAGCCAACTGGTCGAATTGGGCGGCAAGCGGGAGGCGCGGATTGCGGCGGGGGAGGCAGGCATCGGCGCCGCCGTCTGGCAGCGGCGGGCGACGCGGCTGGAGGTGTTGTCCGAGACCGCGATCGCTTTCATCACCATCATCAGTCTGCAACGCCGCATCGAAATCTTCGACGAGCAGATCGCAAGCTTCGACCCGCTTATCCCATTGCTGCAAAAGCGCGTCCAGGAAGGTGCTTCCTCGCCGGCCGAGACTCTAAGGGCGCAAGTTGCAGCCGACCTTTTCCGCGTCGAGCGCGAGCGCGCCAAAACCCAGTTGGCCCTGGCGCGCCGTGATCTCGCGATACTCATGGGCGACAGCAGCCCGCACTTCGGCAATGCTGTCGGGCGGCTCAGCAATATTGGTCAGCCGCCATCATTCCAATCAATTGTCCAGGCCATCGAAGCCAATCCGCAGTTATTGCGCTGGACCGCGGTCACAGCACAACGCAATGCCGAACTCCTCATTGCACGTCTGAAAGCAATTCCCGACCCCCGCATCTCGGCTGGCTGGCGCCACTTTGAGGACACCAACGACAATGCGGTCCGGCTTGGTGTTTCGATTCCTATTCCGGTGTTCGACCAGAATACCGGCAACATCATCGCCGCCCAGGAATCGCTCGCGAAGACCGGCGCAGAGCGGGCGATCAACAAGTTGGTCCTGATCAGCATCGTCGGCCGGGCCTATGACACGCTGACGGGCGCCCTGGCCGAGATTAAACTGCTGCGGTCTTCAGTCATTCCCAATGCGCGCAGCGCTTCCGAGACGATCTTCAGCGGCTATTCGCAAGGCCGTTTCACCCTGCTGGAACTGCTCGACGTCAGGGGGGCGCTGTTGCAGGCGCTGCTGCGCGAACAGGAGGCACTGCAGAATTTCCATGTTGCCATCGCGACCATCGAAGGTCTTGCCGGTAATCCGTTTACGCTAACCCGCGAGAGCGCACGATGATTAAGGGACTGATCCGTTATTCCATCTTTATCCTGCTGGCCGCAGCGCTCGCCTATGGCGGCTACCGGATGCTGCTGCCGGCGACGTCGAAGACGACGCCGGCCGAAAAGGCCGAGAAGGAAGAACATTCCGATAGCGTCGCCTTGAGCGACGCCAAGATCGAGGCGGCCAAAATTGAACTAGCGAAGGCTTCACCCGGCGTGCTGAGGGACAGCCTCCTCTTGAACGGCATCGTCCAGCCGAACCAGGAATCGCTCGTCCAGGTCACGCCACGATTTCCCGGGATCGTCCGCGACGTGCGCAAGCGGATCGGCGATGTCGTCCAGAAGGGTGACGTCCTGGCGGTCATTGAAAGCAACCAAAGCCTAACGCAGTATGAACTGAAGGCGTCGCTGGCGGGCACCGTCATTGATCGCCAGATCTCGCTGGGTGAGTTCGTCTCCGAGCAGAAATCGGCATTCGTGGTAGCGGATTTGTCGAACGTCTGGGTGGATTTCTCTGTCTACCGCCGTGATCTGAAACGCGTGAGCATCGGTGATCAGATACTCATCGATCCCGCCGACGGCGGGCCGGCGATAGAAGCCAAGGTTTCTTATTTATCGCCGGTCGGCAGCAGCGACACCCAAAGTGCGATCGCGAGAGCAATCGTAACCAATTCCAGCCAACGACTGCGCCCGGGACTGTTCATTACCGGACGACTGACGTTGTCCGCAAAAAAGGTCGGCGTCGCGGTGAAGTCGTCGGCGCTGCAGACGGTGGAAAATCGCACGGTCGTGTTCGTCCGAAACGGCGAGAAATTCGAGGCCCGCGACGTCGAGGTTGGCGACCGTGATCCGCAGATCGTCGAAATCCTTTTTGGCGTTCTCGATGGCGATGTCTACGCGGCGCAGAACAGCTTCATCGTGAAGGCGGAGATGACCAAGGGAGCGGGCGGAGATGAGCATTGACAGCAGCAAGACGTTGATTACCGCGTTGATCAGGCCTCACATGGAAGGCCACGTCGTTCGCGCGCTCCATGACCTTCCGGATTTTCCCGGCTTCACCTTCGACGAGGTGCGGGGGCAAGGAAGGGGACGCGGACAAGGGGGCAGCTATGTCTCGACCGATACGGACCTGACATATCACCAATACCTGGAATTGAGGCTGGTCTGCCGGTCCGAACTGGCCGACGAGATCTGCGGGCTCATCGCCACGGCAGCATGGACCGGCAGGAAGGGCGACGGCGTGGTGTTCACGACGCCTGTCCACGCGTTTGCCCGGATAAGAGAGATCGGCCGCCGCCCGGAGAAGTCCGATGCTTGAAGCAATCTTATCCTTCGCCATCCGACAACGATGGCTTGTCATGATCGGCGTACTGATCATGGCCGCCTTCGGCGCCTGGAATTTCACGCGCCTGCCGATCGACGCCGTGCCGGATATCACCAATGTCCAGATCCAGATCAACAGCCGGGCTCCCGGCTATTCGCCGCTCGAAGTCGAACAGCGGATTACGTTTCCGATCGAGACCGCGATGGGAGGGCTCCCTCATCTCGAGAGCACGCGCTCCCAGTCCCGTTACGGCTTGAGCCAGGTCACGGTCATCTTCAAGGACGGCACGGACATCTATTTTGCCCGGCAATTGGTCAACGAACGGATTCAGCAGGTCAAGGACCAGCTTCCTCCCAGCATCGAAACGGCCATGGGGCCGGTGTCGACGGGCTTGGGCGAGATTTACCTGTTTACCGTGGAGGCAAAGCCGGAGGCCCGCAAGGCGGGCGGCGGCGAGTACACGCCCAGTGATTTGCGGACGATCCAGGACTGGATCATCAAGCCGCAGTTGAGAAACGTTCCCGGCGTGATCGAGGTCAACACAATAGGTGGCTTCGAAAAGCAGTTTCACGTGCTACCGGATCCCGCTCAATTGATGGCCTACAAGCTCAGTTTTCGGGAAGTGATGACGGCGCTGGCATCGAACAACGCCAACGTCGGCGCAGGCTATATCGAGCGTAACGGCGAGCAGTATCTCGTCCGCACCCCGGGGCAGGTAGCGAATATCGAAGAAATCAAGGAAATCGTGATCGGCTCCCGGAACGGCGTACCGGTCAGGGTTTCCGACATCGCGGACGTCAGGGAAGGCAAGGATTTGCGGACCGGCGCGGCGACAGTGAACGGAAATGAGGTGGTACTCGGAACCGCGATGCTGCTGATCGGCGAGAACAGCCGGACGGTGGCGCAGCGGGTGGCGGCCAAACTGAAGCAGATCGGCCGATCGTTGCCCGACGGCGTCATCGCCAGGGCCGTTTACGACCGAACACGACTGGTCGAAGCAACGGTCGCGACGGTCGAGAAGAATCTGGTCGAAGGCGCGCTGCTAGTGATCGTGATCCTGTTCATGATCCTGGGAAACTTCAAGGCGGCGATTGCCACGGCGTTCGTCATTCCGCTGTCCATGCTGTTCACCATCACCGGCATGGTCGAGAACAAGGTCAGCGCCAATCTGATGAGTCTCGGTGCCATCGATTTCGGCATCATCATCGATGGTGCCGTCATCATCGTGGAGAACTGCCTGCGCTTGCTGGCACATGAACAGCAGCGATTGGGGCGCGTCCTGAACCGACAGGAGCGGTTCGAGACGATTTTGGCGGCATCGCGGGAAGTCATCGGCCCGAGCCTGTTCGGCACGCTGATCATCGGTGTGGTCTACCTGCCGATCCTCACACTCACCGGTGTCGAAGGAAAGATGTTCACGCCGATGGCATTGACCGTGCTGATGGCGCTCACCGGCGCCAGCATCCTGTCGCTGACGTTCGTACCTGCCGCCGTGGCCCTTTTGGTGACCGGCAAGGTGTCCGAGCATGAGAACTGGTTCATGCGCGGTGCGCGTCATGTCTATACGCCGTTGCTTTCAGCCTCCATTCGCAACAAGTACGGCGTCGCCGTGATCGCAGCACTGTTGATAGTCGTCTGCGGGATAGCTGCGTCCCGGATGGGCGGCGAATTCATCCCCAGCCTCGACGAAGGGGACGTGGCCCTGCAGGCCATACGGATCCCGGGAACCAGCCTGACGCAGTCACTGGAAATGCAAGCGATGGTCGAGAAGCGGCTGATCAAGATTCCGGAGGTGAGGGAAGTGTTCGCGCGCACCGGCACCGCGGAGGTCGCAACCGACCTGATGCCGCCGTCGACGTCGGACGGTTACGTCATGCTGAAGCCGCGAAAAGAATGGCCCGACCCGGAAAAGTCGAAGGCCGCCGTCGTGTCCGAGATCCAGGAAGCCGCCGAAGAAATTCCGGGCAACGTCTATGAAATCTCGCAACCGATTCAGCAACGCTTCAACGAACTGATCTCGGGTGTCCGCAGCGACGTCGGCGTGAAGATATTCGGTGACGACCTTGATGTGCTCGTCCAAACTGCTGCTCAAGTTCAGGCGGTCCTTCAAAACGTCCAGGGGGCGGCCGACGTCAAGACCGAGCAGGCTTCCGGACTCCCGGTCCTTACCGTGAAGCTCAATCGTCAGGCCTTGTCGCGATATGGAATAAATGTCGGCGACGTGCAGAATCTGGTCGAAATTGCCGTCGGCGGCAAGAACTCCGGGATGGTCTTCGAGGGCGACCGCCGTTTCAACATCGTCGTCCGCCTTCCGGAGCATCTGCGCTCCGATATCTCCGCACTGAAGGCGCTTCCGGTGCCTTTGCCTCCGCTGGAGAACCCGGCAAAGGCCATTCCTGCGAGGCTCGGTAATTCTCCGTTGTCCCAGATCCGATACGTCCCGCTGTCCGAGCTTGCCGAGATTGATGTAGCGCCGGGTCCCAACCAGATCAGTCGGGAAGACGGGAAACGGCGAATAGTCGTGACGGCGAACATAAGGGGCCGCGACCTTGGGTCCTTCGTCACCGACGCTCAGAGCCAAGTGGAGCAAAAAGTGAAGCTGCCGGCGGGCTACTGGATCGGGTGGGGCGGTCAGTTCGAACAACTGGTCTCGGCCACGCAGCGCTTGACCATCGTCGTACCGATAGCCCTGCTTCTGATCTTCCTGCTGCTCTTCATGAGCCTGGGATCGATGCCCGACGCGCTCCTGGTGTTCAGCGGCGTCCCGCTTGCCTTGACGGGCGGAATTATCGCGCTTCTGCTCCGCGGAATCCCCCTGTCGATCAGCGCTGGCATCGGCTTCATCGCGCTGTCAGGCGTAGCAGTGCTCAATGGTCTCGTCATCATCACTTTCATCGAAAAGCTGCGCAACGAGGGTCATCCGCTCGTCGAAGCGGTCAAGGAAGGCGCGCTCACTCGGCTGAGGCCGGTCCTGATGACCGCACTGGTCGCATCTCTTGGCTTCATTCCGATGGCGATAGCAACCGGCGCCGGCGCGGAGGTGCAGAGACCATTGGCGACCGTCGTCATCGGCGGAATCATCTCGTCGACCATTCTCACCTTGTTGGTACTGCCGGCCCTCTACGTCCTGTTCAGGCGGGAGGACCTGGAGAACGGCGAATCGAAATCACCAGCCACCGAAGGAGCAACGTCATGAAATACGCGCTGTTGTTGATTGCCAGCCTGTTCTTTGCAGCCCCGGCTTTTGCCGAAGAGTACGAAAAAGGGCCGAACGGCGGCCTGATGCTCGATGTGGCGGGTATCGACGCCGAACTAATGACTTCCGGCAATTCCGTCACGATCAACGTCTTCGATGCGAAGAACCATACGCCGATCGCCACCAAGGGCTACAGCGCCGCGGTGCTCATCGTCGGCGGGGCGGGACGGGAGACCGTTACGCTTGCCCCTCAAGGCGAGAATTCGCTGAAAGGCGATGCAAAGAACCCGATAGCGGCGGGCGCAACGATCACCCTTACGATCAAGACGGCCGAAGGAAAATCGGGACAGGCCAAATTCAAGAAGTAGAAGCCGATGTGCACCAGGACGGCGGGATGTTGAACCAATTAAGGGCTATGTACGGTCGCCGCCGCATAGTTGCGGCTTACCTAAATATGAGCGCAGTCGGCCGGGGCGCCGGCCGTTTACTCTTTGTCGTGGCGCTGTCCTTGATCGCCGTCCTCGCAGCTGACGCGTGGCGCGGCCTTCGAGCGGAGGTGCCGAAAGCAAGAATTGTCGGCCTGGGCGCCACAACATGTCAACGGTTCAACGACGACGTCAAATCCAATCCCCTGCTTCGCCGAGACTATCTAGCGTGGGCGCAAGGTTTTATGAGCGGAATCATATTGAGCAGGCCGCCGGGTGTCGATGAGGGGTTGGATCTCAATCCAGTAACTTTCGACCTCATCAATCAACTTCACTTCCTGGAAGATCACTGCGCGCGGAATGTCTCGCTGGAATTTTCCGACGCTGTCGAAGCCCTGTACAAACGGCTGCGTCAGGAAGGCAAGACGTGATCGGGGAACTGCCCTGCAAATGCTCACCCGCACTACAAGAGGCCTGAGTCATGACCGACGCGCCACATACCGTCAAAGTTCGTCTCCGTGTCGAAGGCATGGACTGCGCCTCGTGTGCCATAAAGATTGAAACTGCCCTGCACCGGTTGGCTGGAGTCAGCGATGTGGTCGTCTCGGTGCCCGCTGGCACGGTGATCGTAACGCATGATCGAAGGGAACTGGAGGACAGGATCCGTGATCGGATTTCCGGCCTTGGTTACCAGGTAACTGGTAGCGAACAGATAGGCGTCAAAACGCCTCCATTTAAACAAGGATGTAATAATCAATCTAGCGATGGTGGGCAAACCCATTCGCACATCCACGACCACACTTCGAGTGGTCAGCTTTGGTGGCAAACCCGTAAAGGGATGCTTACCATCGCTTCCGGATTGACCTTGGCGATGGCCTACGTGCTTGGGAAGTTGATGCCAGCGACGGAGCGTTGGGCCTTTTTGCTGGCAATGCTGGTCGGTCTGATCCCGATCGCAAGGCGTGCGATCTCGGCGGCAAGGGCGGGCACGCCGTTCTCGATCGAGATGCTGATGACTATCGCTGCAGTCGGCGCAGTGATCATCGGAGCGACGGAAGAGGCGGCAACCGTCGTCTTCCTGTTTTTGATCGGTGAGCTACTGGAGGGCGTTGCCGCAAGTCGAGCCCGGGCCAGCATTCAAGATCTGACCAGGCTCGTTCCGAAAACGGCTCGCCTCGAAGAAAACGGTCAAGTCCGCGAAGTACCCGCGGACAGTCTTTCAGTTGGCGCTACCATCCAGATACGACCCGGGGACCGTATTCCGGCGGACGGGGTCATCTTATCCGGAGAGAGCACAATCGATGAAGCGCCGGTGACGGGCGAAAGCATGCCGGTTCGAAAGGGCCCTGACGAAACCTTGTTTGCCGGCACCGTCAACGGCGATGGTTTGTTGCGGGTGCGCGTGACCGCCGCTGCGGCGGACAATACCATCGCGCGCGTGGTGCGTCTCGTCGAGGAGGCGCAGGAGTCGAAGGCTCCCACGGAGCGTTTCATCGACCGGTTTTCCCGATTCTACACGCCGGGCGTGGTTGTGGTGGCTGCATTGGTTGCCGTTTTGCCACCCTTGGTGTTCGGCGGAGTCTGGTCTGCTTGGATCTACAAGGGTCTGGCCATCCTGCTGATCGGTTGTCCCTGCGCGCTCGTCATCTCGACGCCGGCCGCGATCGCCGCCAGCCTGTCCGCCGGCGCCCGCCGAGGATTGCTCATGAAAGGCGGGGCAGTTCTCGAGCAGATCGGCAAGGTCAATGTCGCGTGCTTCGACAAGACCGGCACGCTCACCGCCGGCAAGCCCCAGGTCACGGACATCATCGGCTTCGCGCGCAGCGAGGCTGATGTCCTGCGCTTCGCGGCGGCGCTTGAGTCGGGATCAAGTCACCCGCTCGCTACCGCGATTTTGTCCAAAGCAGCGGAGCAGCAGATTTCGATTCCCTCAACGTCCGGCTCCAACGTTATGGGGGGAGTTGGCATTCGTGCCACAGTCGAGGGGGTCGAGGTCTTCGTCGGATCGCCCAAGGCCGCCGGTGAAGGCGCCTTGATGACGGCCGAGCAGAGATCACGAATTGTCGATCTCAGTCATCAAGGAAAGTCAGTCGCACTGGTCATTGTTGAACATCAAGTTGCCGGAGCAATTGCGATGCGCGACGAGCCTCGTCCAGACGCCCTTGCCGGACTGAAGGCACTCACCGATATGGGTATTAAGACAGTCATGCTGACCGGGGACAATCGGCACTCGGCCTCGGCAATCGCCGAGCAACTCGGAATCGAGGTCCAGGCGGAGCTGCTGCCCGAGGAAAAGCAGCGGATCGTCAGCCAGTATCAAAGAGCCGGCTGGTCTGTCGCCAAAGTCGGCGACGGAATCAATGACGCACCGGCGCTGGCGGCCGCCGATGTCGGCATCGCCATGGGAGGGGGCACCGACGTCGCGTTGGAAACGGCCGATGCGGCGGTGCTGCACGGGCGGGTTTCCGATGTTGCCGTAATGGTCGACCTGTCGAAACGGACTATGACCAACATCCGGCAGAACATCGCGGTCGCGCTCGGGCTGAAGGCCGTCTTTCTCGTCACCACCATCGTCGGGCTAACCGGGTTATGGCCGGCCATCCTTGCCGACACGGGCGCGACTGTTCTGGTGACGATGAACGCTTTGCGCCTGCTCCGCTTACCCCAACCGAGCCGTCCAAGTCTTTAGGAAACCCGCAATTGAGTGCTTTCTCGTGGCTTCGCACCCTCAGTAATTCCATGTTTCAAACATTGAGCCGGTTATCCATGCCAGAAGGGACGCACCATGCGGCGGCCAAACTCGCAGTCGTCGCCCTTGTCTTCGGGGTGACAACGGGCGCCGCATTCGCAGCTACAGGCGAGTCCGGCGGGACTACAAGGTTCGATTTGGCGCTGCTTGTCCGGATCGGAGTTGCCGTCGCGCTGGCCTTTCCCATTGGATGGGAACGTGAGTTTCGCGGTTCGGAGGCCGGCGACCGCACCTTCATGCTCGTCAGTCTGGGTGCAGCCGCATTTACCGCCGTTGGGGTTGAGAACTTCCCGGCGACCGCCGAGAAGGTGATGGCGGGCGTCGTTACTGGCGTTGGATTTCTGGGTGGAGGTATGATCCTTAAGGACGGGGGCAATATCCGTGGCTTGACTACTGCAGCCGCCATTTGGGCAACGGCGGCAGTCGGCATGCTCGCTGGGGTCGGCGAACTTCTCATAGCCGGACTTGTGACCGGGATGGTGATCCTGATTCTTGAGTTCGAATTCCTACCCGTGATCGGCCGGCTCGACGCCCGGCGCTGGCGGCCAAAGAAAATCGAACGGGAAGGAAACGGACGTGAACTCTAATGGAAACAGTACGCACGCGCCAGAAACGAAGCGGTTGCAACCATTTTCTAACGCTTGTTTGCAACCACAAAGCCGAATGTCGACGAATTTTACGCTTTCGGAGGAACGATGACCAACACCAGCGTTCAGAACAATCTGCCGGAACTTACGGACGGAACGGACAAAGATCAATTGTCCAGGCCGAAGTGTGGCTTAGGCTGAATGGGCCTGCATCCTCAGCGTTAGCAGAACAGATTTTTTATCTAGAATTACCTTCCCTCTCACCTTGAACAACTCAATCTTAGCACATGATTTAATAGGAGACAGACAATGGGTTTCGATCAGTATCACGAACCGGCGGATGAACTTTCGCAGGAAACTCGGACCTTTGCGCGAATGATAACATCACTGATCGAGGAGGCTGAGGCCATTGGCTGGTACGAACAACGGATGTCGCTCGAAAAAGACAAGGAAGCCAAAGCCATTATGGCGAACGCGCAAAAGGAGGAGTTCAAGCATTTTGGCATGAACCTCGAATTCCTTCTTCGTCGCAACGAAGACTGGCGGACCGAACTCCAAGGCATCCTATTCACGAAGGGAGATATCGTGAAGCGCGCCGAGGCGGCTGAGAAAAAGGTCGATTGATCCCTCTTGAGGCGGTTTCGATGGTGGAGAAAAGGATTATCTCGCGGAAGAAGGTGTTGAAGGCCGGCACGATCGCGTTCGGGGGTGCCGCTATAAATTGCACCGTCCGAAATTTGTCGGCCACAGGCGCCATGCTGGACGTCGAGAGCCCGCTCGGGATTCCGAGACAATTTATGCTGGATATCGCGGCGGATCACTTTAGGCGTGAGTGTCAGGTAGCCTGGATTCAGGAAAGGCGGCTCGGGGTCATTTTCCTGGTCGGCGCCAATCCGGAAAGCTGATGTATTTCGGCGGATCGTAGGACGTAGTGATGTTGAAATTCGTCGTTGGGCTGATGTTTTGCCTCGCCGCGGCCGATGCTCAAGCCAGAGCCTCCGGCATCGCACAGGGCGGATGGTCCAACCTGTCGACCGAGCAAATGAGCCGTTTTCCGGCGGCTGTTCGTCTTGCGCTCAAAGACGCGCAGAATCTATGTGGCGGCGAAACGACGAGAGTCCGGACTGGATTTCTACGGTACTTACCGGGCTCTGAGGGGCAAGAATTCACGACGATCCACTTCGAACACTTTGATTGCTCCGGCAAAGATTTGCTCTGCTCGACGAGCGGGTGCCTTCATCGACTGTTCATTACGACAAGTGGACGCATGCGCGAGATATGGCGAGGCAATATCCGCGAGATTGATATGTCTAACGAAAATGGCATTCCGTCGATCGACTTTGACTGCGGCCGAGGTGGCTCATTTTGTCACTTTCGGAGAAAGTGGAATGGCACGCGGTTGCAATGAGTATGCGACGCCTTGCCCACCATTACGGGCTGGTGGATCCTGCTGGGGTTGGGCTCAACGACTCGGTTGCTGTGCTCATGCCTTCGGGAAATCTAGGCGAAGATCGCATGCTGGAACGACGCGAAGACTAGTGACGACGATGCGATCGACCACGCCACGTTACAAAGTGAAGCTAGGAAACCACGAGTTTGCGTTTGATCTGGACAATTTCGTCTACGGAAGCTGGAATGGATGAGTTTTCAGGCGGCGGACTGTCCGCGGCCTGGGCCGCGCGCCGCAAACCCCAAGAGTGGATTGCCGCTGGGAAAGGAACTTCGATGGTAATGCCCGTGAGATGGATATTGTGTGCCGCGCTTACCAGCTATGCGAAGAAGCAGGACAGCCCCAGGGCAGGGACCAAGAGTTTATCTTCATGCGGAGCGAGAGATGCAGGGAAGTTCTGAGAAGAACAAGTCGTCGGACGAGCAGGCGGATTAGCTAAAGCGGGTCTGGCCGTGCGAAAGAAATTCCATTTCAACAATACGCGTAGTTTTGTGGCCGACACGGGCGCTTTGCAATTGGCCGAGGCGGAATCACATTCGCGGCGCTGGCCTCAGCTAGATTTAGACGCCGGACAGCACAACCCAGGAAGGCCCCGGATCTCGCCGAGGCCGTTCCAGCGCTAACGACACGGCTCTATTTTTGAGAATGAGAGTGCGCTGTCGTCGTGTGTTTATGAGCTTGTTCGCTGTGCTCGTGAGCCGCATTTGCGTGATGGGTAGCGTCCGCGTGCTCGCCGCGCGCGTGATGATGCTCGGCCTGATGATGGTGATGGGCTGCCGCATGGTGATGGGCGGCGGCCGTGTGATGATGCTCTTGAGAGGGGTGCTTCGGTGATTGTGCCATTGCAGTTCCTGAGGAGGTGGTTGATGTGACTCCAACAACCACTGTCGCGGCTTTTAGTTCCTGCGGGACAGCCGGAGGTCGCACCAGCGGGTGCTGCATCGCATCAAAAGAATGACGATCTGGCGTCGCAGGACCTCGTCTTATAGTAGCGGTGTCGGCCAAAGAAACGCAGTGCGCCGAGGGGTTTGTCGCCAGCTGTTAGCAACGATTGCCTTATTCACACGATTGCACGAAACCTAAGATCGCAAATGAACACGATGACGATCAATGGCTATTTGGTGCTCTCCCTCCCGACTCGAATGTCGGTATCGGTGGTTGCGCCTCCCCGCTTTTTACCTTCCTCCGGCCCGAATGGCCTGGGGCCAAACTGGATTTCGCAGCCGGCGGCAGCTCCGCGATCCCCGAGATTCTGCGCCAGCGCTGGATTATTTTGATTATTTTGGTGAGTTTGTGGTGAGTTTTTGCTTTCACTCACTTTAGGACGCTTGCGCTAATATAAGGCATTGATTTTGTGGCGTACCCGACACGATTCGAACGTGTGACCCTTTGCCTTCGGAGGGCAACGAAGGACGTCACGACCAAAGGGACAACCCATCGAACGGCCAGATCTGCGATATCGAAGTTGCCGGCGGCCCAGTTCTCGCATCGCGCGCGCGAGCTTGAGGATCTGCCGCGTCGCCAAATGGGCAAGGGGCAAGGGGCAAGGGGCAAGGAACAAGGAACAAGGAAGAAGGAAGTAGGCGACGGGGATACAACAGCCTCGGGTGAAGACCTTGGCATACGTCCCCCCGGACCCAGACGTGCTCTGAGCCTCCCGGTGCCAGCCTTTTCGATCATTGGCTGCCGCGCGGTCCTTTTGACCGTTCCGCGCGCCACGATCTTAAGTGCGTCATCGGCAGCGGTCGTTGCAGCACCTTCGCCATATCCCAGGGCGCACACAGTTATATTATAGGAATATATTCCATAATGAAGGTTATGCGAATCCGTGATGAGTCGTAGAAGGAAACGGGCCACCATGCGACACTTAGCCTATCTTGAGGTCGAGCTCTTGCTCGATTCGCGAAGTGTGCGAGGCCGTGAGGGAGTCTCGAGCTGTGTGGTTACCCACCTTTTTCAGCGAAGCGCTCCACTCTGCAACGACTGAGCATCCCAGCCTTTCGGACTCAGCGGCCACGACCTCGACAACACGAATCCAATCTTCCTTGCGGAACGTCTTCCGCGCTGGATTGTAACGCGGTGCCCGCAGTCTGCCGCAGAAATCCTCGTGGAATGCAGGCAGCGCCAAGGCTGGAAAAACTTCCATGACGTAGAGGCCGACAGCCGCCGAACGCCCGCGTTCAGGATCTTCCGTTGCGCCCATATCCCTCAGAAAACTCCAGATGGGAGCTCCGTCGTCGAACATTCTCACCCTCGCCCGATTGGCAGGCTGCACACCACCTCCAAGCCAGGAAATAACCGATGCACCAACGCGTTCGGCCGGCCTCATACTCGACTGATTGGGCACTATGGTCGGCTGGTCGATCGCAACCAGTGTCAATTGACCAAGCCCGTGGATCTCACGAACGAAATCAAGCGCCTGGCCGAAACGAACTAGCTCCTTGAAATCGCCAAACCGCCTGCCGTCGTAGACGACTGAACAGATCGCGCCTGGCAATGTCGGATTGTCAGTCCATGCTGAATCAAATCCGACAAAAGTTGCTGCCATCAGGGTCTGGAGCTGCCATTTGCAGACTCCCTAGCGAAATCAAGCGCCAATTGGAAACGAACACGCGTCGCTTCTCGCAGCCGCCCCAGTTTGAAATGATCCGCCATCCTGTAAAGAATATCGTCATCTGCCAATCGCACCCGGATAAACGGTACTGCAAGGCTTGCAAGCTCGGCAATCGGAACGTCGACATGCGAACGGACGTCCGGTTGACTGGTCCGATAGGTTACGAGCCCCGACGAGCTTGAGCCATCGCCCCAAATCACTGTTCGACCGTCGTCTTGGCTCTTTCGATATTTTTTCCCAATCACTCTGCCGACGGCCTTTTGTATTCGATCTCCGGAACGTTGAAATCCGTGCGCCCGGGCGATCCGTTCGACGAGCAAATTTTCGTATATCGGGGATTCGTATTTCAGTACGTGCGCTACCATGCTGCTCAATACCGGTTCATAATCGCGGTCGTAGAACCGTGAGGCATCTGGCTTCAATCCCAGCACTGAGAAATTGGTTGCGACGTATTCGGCCCCATTTAGCTCCATGTTGGGACGAGTTTCTGGTTTCGCACCGAAACCAAGGGGCAAATGGGTCTGCTTCGCCTCCCACTTCTCTTGCTCTCCCGCAAGTGAGAAGTCGGCTTCAGCGGTGCCCGACGAATGATCGGCAAGCCTGCTCACAATCTCACAAATCCGATCAAGATACCGGCCTTTCTCGACCGGATTTGTCCCCTGACGAAGATAGCCAGGCACTTTTTCAAACCACTCGTCCGGATCCATGAACCGCTGCCGGACGAACGTCTCGATCATGGCCTCCCGGAGGATGGACCGGTGCGGCTCCCAGTCGACCATTTCATTGCCAACCACGTGGTCACGAAACTGGCGCAGCGCCTCGAAGCATTCGGCTTCCGTAAGCGATGATTTTTCCTGCAGTCCCGCATCCGCTTTCGGCTGCACTGACGGTTCCTCGCCCCGTACTTCCGGAGCAGGCGGCGCGTCTGGCGCGGGCGTCTCAACATCGGAAGCCTCCGACGCCGGCTGGGCCGTCTCCGTTGTACCGGCGGGCTGTGCCGCCTCTGTTACAATCGTGTACTCGGATCGATCGAGAGCCGGCTTACGGAGCAGTAGCTCCAGCTTCTCGAGAAGCCGGGTGGTCTGAAGCGACGGATTGTCGAACCAGTCGGTCGACCAAATTCGGACGATATCCCAGCCCTTATCATTCAGGACCTCCTCTCTCAGGCGATCCCGATCACGCGCGCTCTTGCTGCGATGGTAGGTCGCGCCATCGCACTCAACACCCGCAAGATAGCGCTCGGGGTGGTTCGGATGGCGGACGCCCAGGTCGATCTTGTACCCGGACACTCCAACCTGATAGTCGACAATATAGCCTCGTGCCCGCAGTCTATCAGCCACTTCTATCTCAAAGTCGCTGTCGGCATCCGTTCCAGGTCCCGAAAGGACGGAAACACGACCACGTGTTTCTGCGTATTCCAGATATCTACGCAACACGTGAACGCCTTCGGAGCTTTCCGGCGTCGGCACTACGTCGGTCGATCCAAA
Organism: Bradyrhizobium sp. PSBB068; assembly: GCA_016839165.1. NCBI lineage: Bacteria > Pseudomonadati > Pseudomonadota > Alphaproteobacteria > Hyphomicrobiales > Nitrobacteraceae > Bradyrhizobium > Bradyrhizobium sp. PSBB068. The sequence goes on along the minus strand of CP069301.1, from coordinate 27,204 downwards.
CGAACAAAATAGACCGATACGCGTTCGCGCCCGCGAAAACAGAACGTTCAACCGGCGGTGACCCTGCTTGCGGTTGATCGGCCCGAAGCGCTGCTTGAGCACGGTGGTACCCACCTCGGGGCCATATGTCATCGAGATGAAAATGAAGTCGCGCTCGTCGCCCTGCACGTTCTCCAGATTCTTGACAAACAACTCCTCGCCCTTGCTCAACACCTTCTCGCGGTACTGGTCGACCAATACGTCATCCGCGATAAGGCGGTTCAACTCCTGCTGAATCAGGTCACGCTGCTGAATGTTGACCGCCACGATACCAAGCGACGGGATTTCATCCTCATCAAGGGCCGCATGGTGCCGCATGAAGGTTATGGCTTCTTCCGCTACCCGGCTCGCCTCCGTAGGATTGCACCTGGCCTGGAATGTCCCCTGTACCCGCACGAGGTCGATCGAAAACGAGGACGGCTTCGACGCCGGGAAGGTGATCAGTTCACGACGATAGAACTGCTCGTTGGAGAACCGGATCAGACTCTCGCAGCGGCTCCTGTAATGCCATCGGAGCGGGCGGCGTTGACCGAAAGTCTTCTGACAGCTTTCGAGAATGGATTCATCGTCGAGGTCCTCGAAGTCATCGTCATCGCCCGACCCTCCGTCTCCGGAGCGCGCGAAAAAGTCCGTCGGAGGCAACTGCTTCTGATCGCCGACCACCACTATCTGTTTCGATCGAAGCATGGCGCCGAGCGCGTCCTCGGGCCGCATTTGCGAAGCTTCGTCGATCACGAGGATGTCGAAGCTCAAGGACCCTGCCTTCATGAATTTCGCAAGCGACAGCGGTGACATCATGAAACACGGCTTAAGCGCCTGTATGGAATTCCCGGCCTGAGCCAGCAGCATCCGCAGGGGGACAAACCGTTTTTGCTTGGCGATTTCGTTCCCGAGAAGCGCCATCTCCGTCCATGTTTTCTTCTTGCCAAAGTTGAAGCCGGGCAGCGGCCTCTTCGTAAGCAGCTTTGCTTTGATCCTCAGCCGGTCGTCCTTGATCTTGGAGCGGTCCTTTTCAGCAAACTGCTTGCGACGGGTCTCGAGTGAGGAGCCGGTGTTGTCTTGAAGGGCCTCGGCCGACCTTTTGGCCAATTCCGCGCCTCGGCGCGCGAGCACCGCCTCAAGCAGTTGCGGGAGATGTAGCGGCTCAATCCGCTCTCGATCGGCACACTCGAGAAATTCTCCCAAGCCGAGCGATTCCAAGATCCGCCGCTGCCGGTACACGGCAAGCAACTCGCGCAATTCCTCTTTTCGCTGAAGAAGGGCTGCGACCTCCTCCGAAACGATTCCAGGCTCCAACCGAGCGTAGGCGACCGCCCCAAATTGCGAGTTCAACAGTTCGACCTGGCCGTCGTAGATGGAAAGCGGGCCTGCCGCCCGGTTTGCGAGGGATTTCAGTCGGGCGAACTCGTCCGCCGCCGTCGGCGAACTCAATCGCCGAAGCAGATTTCCGGGCATTCCGGCCGACTTAACGGCCCGAAGCCAATCAAGCGCAGCGAACGCCTTCGCTACTCCATCCCGGATCCCTGCAAAATGCTCAACCGCGACCTTGAGCGGAGAAGTGTCCAGGATCGCCCGAATTCTGCCGCGATCGAGCTCGAGCTTCGCGATTTCGGCCAGTTCCCTGAGCGGAATCTCGAACCCCGCCAAGGCGCCGACTTCCTCGACAGCCACGACCCGGCGCATCAACTGGATTTCGTTGTCCAGCATGTCAATCGTGAGATCGACGGATCGGTCATCAAGACGGGCTGCTCGCGCCGATATGATTTTGCGCAAATTGGTAGCCGGCGCTTCAAAGTTATGAAGGCGCCGCACGGACTCCTGCGGAACCTGAAGCAGGCGTAGCATCAAATCGCGCCCGACTTGCTCCGTCAGGTATCGCCGCACCCGGATGCCAAAATCGATCAGATCGAACTTAGTATCCAGGCCGAGCCAGCTAGTTGCAAGAAGACGCTCTGCGCTTTCGCCTGCTTCGAATGCGTCGATTGCGTCGACGTGAATGGCCAGCGCTGCCAAATCATCGGCGGGCTTTTCCGAATCGGCCAGACCCAAACGGGCGACGAGGTCGCGAACAGGCTTTGCGGATCCGCTTATCGCGGCCATCGCACGACCCAAATTGCCTTTTTTCAGAAGTTCGGACGCACTCCTCAACGTGCCCGGGGCGGGCCATGCTTCCCGCCCGTAAGCAGAAAGATACTGCCTCCATTCCCGCTCCTTCGCGATCAGGGAAACCCACCGCTCGCGAAGAGGCCCGAACGTGGCCTCGTCTACTGACTGATTTAAGTAGAGCGCGGAACGGTGCTCCTGAGATATCTTGGTCGATGCGATAACGGCTTTCGCAATCGCATCCAACGATGTCGCAGGGCACTTTCCATTGAGCTTGAATAGTTCGAGAACCGGAGAAAACTCCGCAATCGCATTCCTAAGCAGAAGGTCCTTCTCGACAGTCTCGTTGGCAATGCGGATCAGGCCCGCCGGCGTGGCCTCAAAATAGATTTCCTGCAGCGGCATCCGTCCGAGTTCAACCGCCGCCCGGAGCACGCCGGCGCTCTGCGCTCCGATAGACGGATAGGCCGCAAGCGCCCTTACGACATCGTCCAGTTTTCTTTGCGCATTGAGAGCTTCCGCAAGCTGATCCGGCTCTAGCTGCGAAACCACTCCTACCAGTTCGGGAACGGGCCCGTCATCAAGCGCCTCACCAGCCCGTACAGTTGTTCGCAGGTCGGCAATGGATCCGATTTCAAAGTCGGAGTTGTCCACGATGCAGGAAGAAAGCGGGCGCGCCGACCCGTCGATTTTGACGAGGCAAGCAAGCAGATCATCAATCTGCACGCTTTGGACATTGCCCAACCCGGCCTTGCTCCAGAGCGATTCTGCCGGATGCCCAAACGAACGCAAGAACGTTTCACTGTCGCCGGCAAATCGGCCAAGATCGGCTTCGACTTGCGAAAGATTGTCAGCGCTGTTCAGCAAATCGACCGGCAACTTTACAACGGAGAGAGCTTCAACGGCGACCGAGTTCAAGGTCGATCCCCGCAGTGCCTGCCAAATCAAGTCAAACGGGGTCCGACCGCTCGCCTGAACAGCATGCAAGGCATCAAGGTACCTGGCAATCTCGAGCTTGTTTTCATGCAGTGAACGACCAGGCGCCGCCGGCACCGCAATCGGCTGAACTTTTAACCGCTCCTCGATGCTTTCAAGTACCGCCTTGGGCGAAGCCTTGTCCGAATGAAGCTCCAGGCAAAACTCACCGATCCCGGCTTTTCCAAGCCTACGCTTCACGACCTCCAACGCAGCCTGCTTTTCCGCCACGAAGAGGATCGTCTTGTTCGCTGCCAGGCCATTCGCAATAATGTTCGCGATCGTCTGCGACTTGCCCGTCCCAGGCGGACCATGGATCACAAGATTATGGCCCTTCATCGCGTCGATGAGGGCGCTATGCTGGGACGCATCGGCGTCTTGGATCAAAAACGGTGCGAGCGCCTCGATTTGCGGGTCATCAATCGAGTAGTCCGTCAGATCGCCCGGAAGCAGAGCGCCATCTCCCGTGTCTCCGGTCGCGTCGGTCCCGCGCAAAATCGCCCCGACAAGCGGATGATCAACGGGATCCACAGCCCAATTGTCCGGGCTCAAATCCGCGTATACCGCAAATCTACCGAACGCAAAATGGCCGAGGACCATCCATCGATGTATCTGCCATCGTCCGAGCCCCGTGATGGCTTCCCTGACGCCGTCGAAATAGGCCTCGATCGAGCCGACACCGTCCTCGTCGCCGTTTTCAAACGTCGGCAGCTTGCGGTGAAAAGCGACATTGGTCTCGAGGAGCTTTTGGAGGCTGAGGTTTGATTCCGCCGATCCCTCGTTCGCCGACAACGAATAGGTGTTTTTCCCGTATTGCTTTTTTACGTCTACCGTCACCGGAAGAAGCAACAACGGTGCGAAGGCCTTTTTGTCGGATACGTCCGACTCGTACCATTCGAGAAAACCGAACGAGAGAAACAGGGTTGAAATTCCCATTTCCTGTTCCGCAAGCTTCGCATCGGCAACTATCTTCCCCATAATCCGATCAAGTTCGTCTGGAAACTTGAGCGTCTGAAGCGCCCCGTCACTGTGCGAGGCCTTTGTCTTCACGGGGCCGAGCTCGAAATTTGGATCGATGCCGGCCTGACGGGCGAGATCCGCCCGGTTTATTTCGGCCTTCTTTGGGCGTGAAGAGAATCCGAACTCGCTTCTGATGTGGTCGCGAAGCTCGCGTTCGAGTTTGGCCAACGCCAATTCATCGTCACGTCCGGCGCTTTCGAGCGCCTCTAACTTCGTCAGGTACTCCAGATTCGAGACCTTCGCATGCTCGAGAGCGCCTATAAACTCCTCAGTTTTTTCTTCCGGTGGTACGTCTTCCGGTTCATCCAGGGGCTCTATCCGAAGCGTTGCGTCATCGCCGGCCAACTTCTTGTAGATCTCGTCCATCACCTCGTCGACGATCTGCAGGTGCCTCTTGGACCTGTTACCGAGGTTATAGTTTAGCATCCGGTTCTTTTTGGAGAGATCAAGCAGCTTCAGGCGGAGGCGTCCGTAAACCTCCGTCAAGCGTTCCTGCTCGCCCAAATCGTCAGCGATGGTCACCGGATTACCCCTCGATGCATGGCTAACAAATCCAACCGCCTCCCCATTGCGAATTTAGACCGCGTTAAGCGCCGCCTTTTCGCGCTTTCTTTTATCCAACCAGTCTCGTACCGCCTCTTCCACGGCGTGAGACATCTTGATGTCATCTTCAACGGCCGCGACCTTAACCAGCTTTACGACGTCCTTGTTCATGATGATCAGCACCTGTCGTTTGCCCTCAGGCGCACGAGCGCGGGTCTTTGCGCGTCTTTTTTTGGGCTTGGATAGCATCATAAGTCCAAGGTTGAGAGCTGATCACGATGACACGGGGAACGCGAACTCGCAATAGTGCTACCGTCGTTATAGTACCTCGGCGCCGTCATGAACGTCGTCGGCGTCAATAGCAGTCGGGCTTCGAGCGGCGGCGCGATGTCGAACATCTTCACCTCGTTGCGGAGGTGAAATACCCAGCGGACCCGGTAGATGTCGCCCTTCTCGGCGGCATTCTCAGGCAGCTTCTCCTGATACTATTGGGCGGCGCTAATGGGAGGCCAGGCCGCTCCCATGCCTGAGCCGATCAGCAATAAGAACGCGACCAGATTGAATATTTAATTGCGCCGTGGTCGCGCGGTGTAACTCTGCCGTCTGACCGAGAGTCTGATTAATCGTAGCAAGCGCATTTGCTTGATCGCGCAGTGCCGCTTCCGCTCGCAGCGACGTTTCCATCGCATCACTAAGCTCGGTCCTTGCTGCCGCCAGCTCAGCGTCGAGCCTTTCGGCTTCGCTCCAAAGCGGACCAAAATTCTTGAGGGCGTCTTCTGCCGCTAAGTTGGCGGTTACCGCGTCCGCCAGTTGCGCTTCAGACGCTACGCCTATCCTGCCGGATGGCATCAACGCAGCGCTTTCGCCGGCCTACGATATCGTCCCCTTCTTCTATTACGGCGACGACTCCATGGCATTGCAATTCGGCAAGACCGTCGATCCCGCCGTCGTAAACCTGCGCCGCTTCGAGCGGCTGGCGGGCCTCGTGGGACTCGACAATGAACTGGTCGTCCGCGAGGTGAAGCAGACGGTGCGGGAAATCTTCGACGTCTGGCCGGGCCTCCTGCCCGAGCTTCCGACGCCTCCGGATTTCGCCAAGAAGCTGATCGAACGATGGGATCGACTGACGCTCGTGAAGGAGACCAGGCCAGCTATGGTGCAAGGTCACTCGATAGACGAGGACGACCAGTCCGCTGCTGCGAAAACGCCCCGCTGACGGGGCTTTGGCCCATGATGAAAGACGACCTGCCGCCGCTCAAGACCGTCCTGCTCATCATAGCTCATTCAAGGGGTGAAAGCGCGCCGCAACGGATCAAACCGCGATCCGTGGTTTGCACGTGCGCTCACGATTCAAACGGTTTGCATCCGCCGATACGCTTACGCGAGCCAGAATTCCTTCTGCTACCTGGTAACCAAGGGAGCCTTGCAATTACTGAGAACGAACCGACGCGCGAAGCTTTTTGATTGCATCGATCGGATCAAATCCGATGGCCTCTGCAAGATCCAGAAATTCAATGACATCAATGCGCCGCTGGCCACTTTCGACCGTGGCCACAAAAGATTGATAACGCCGCAATCGTTTTGCGAGCTGGGCTTGCGTCAAACCCGATTTCTTCCGTTGCTCAATAAGCAGCGCGATCAGGGCCTTTTGCCGAGGAGATCGGAGCGTTCGTGGCATTTTTTCTGCCCCAGAGAACAAGGGGCAGACAAATAATCGGATTTACAGATTATCTAAAAAGCAGATATTGTACGGGTTGGAAGTCCTCTCAGGTTCCGTCCCATAGGGATCGTTTCAGAAGAGGTTTTTTAGGCGGGATGACAAGCAGTTTTCTGTTCAAGAATTGATGTCTTCAATTGCTCGGCGTTAAACCTTCGTTTGTTTCAAAGTGGCATCTAGTGGCTCGAACATTCTATCGGGAGAGAAAGCCATTGAGCGACCAATCCGATCTTGAAAAGAAAACCATCGAGGCGCTGGGGCAATATCGCAAAGCCCTCGCCACGGTTGAAAGGCAGGAACAAACGGAAGCTACCGCGCAGCGAGCGCTCACGCGGATGCTCCCCGATCTTGAACGCGCAATCCTCGAAGACTGTTCACCATCGGTCAAAGACAATCTGGTTCAAACCGGCCTGGCAGCGGTCTCACTATCGAACGAAGCGTGGGACGCCCTGAACAAGGCCACCACGACATTGGAGGTAGCCCGCCAAGCCCTGGTCGCCCTGGAGCAGCAACTTGGGTATATTCCAGGCGTATCGACCGTTGCGGCAAATTCCAGATCCATCCGGCATAGCCCAAATAGTGGTTGACCGATTTCAGGCCCAGACACGCGGTTGGTTACTTGCTGCGTTCGTCGCCTCGCGTATCACCCCGCTGTTCGATATTGACGCCCTGCTCCGTGCCGCGACGCCGGCTATCGGCAAGCTCCGAAAGCTCCTTCTTCAACACATGCCGGCGGGTTTCGATCGCGGGCATGTCCTTGATGAATTGACGGATCTGTCGCGCGAGCGCGTCATCGCGCGCCGTCCCAGAGCGCTGCAGCTCAGCCGCGTAGTCGAGATATCGCTGCCGGATCGCGTCCTGACGTGACCGGATTCGGGCGTCCCAAGGTCGTTCGGTCGTCTTGCCGCCCCTCACCTCGCGGAGAACCTCCTCCCGCGCTAGCCGATCGACCTCGGGCGCAATCTTTCGCTTGCGCAAGGCCAGCACCGCCCCGCGGTCGGCTTTTCGAATTCGTCCCCGGGTTCGTCGCGGTGTTGCCTCCGCCGCGATCCCACGAAGCCGAAGCTCTCCGGCAAACTGCTCGCGCCAGGCCTGAAGGTCTGCCTTACGTGGGTTTAGACGCCGGCCGTCATGGCCCAAAGACTGAACGGTCAGATGGACGTGGGGGTGTTTGTCGTCGAGGTGCTGGACGAAGACGTAGTCGTGATTGTACCCGAAGGTTTCGATCGCAAACGCCCGCGCCGAATCCTTGACCGCAACCGCGTCAGTTCCCGCCGGCATAGACAGGATGATGTTGATCGAAAGCGATCCGTCGCGGCGGCGCTTGTCATCGAGACCAGCATCGTCCTCCCAGCGTTGCTGCAGGTCCTTCAATCCGACTCTCCCCGTCATCGCCGCGCCCTGCTCTGTTTCGGCGTCAAGTTCGCCGTTCCGGGTAATGTAGGCGAGGTGCGATTTGAGATGCGCCACGCCCTTGGTGCGGCCGGTGATCTTGACCATCACCTCCGGCACTCGGCTCACGATGCGTTCGAGCTTTGCACGCATCGCCGGCGTGAGACGCCGGGGAACGGCAGGATCGGGCGTGTCCCATTCCGCGCGCCGGGGACGCCGATTGGGTGTTTCCCAGACATATGAGATCGGCGGCAATTCGACGAGCGGGTCAGCCTGCTGCGGCGAGCGACGCCGGGTCATCGCCGCGTCTCCCAATAATCGGCGTTGCCAGCGAGTGCGCCAAGCAATTGCGCGAGTGCCAAGTCGATCGCGGTTCTGGCATCGCGGATTGCGGAGAGATCAGGCTCAACCACCCTGCCCTGCAGCACGCTGGTATTCGCGGCGCGCGCGATCTGGTTGATGTTACCGCCGATCCGGTTGAGCTCGCGGACGATGGCGCGAAGCGCGGCAAGTTCTTCGAGAGAATGCTGCACCGGCGATCCCAATCGCGAGCGTACGAGGGCTACAATCCAGCCGGTTCGCGTCATACCGCGCTGGCGTGCGGTGTCCGCGAGCTGCCGCATCTCGCTTTCCCGAAATCGTACGGTGATTTTCTCCGGCCTGCCCACCGGTAACGGCGCAATCCGCGCCGGCGATGCATTCAGCACATCAGCGATGAGGCGACGCAACAAGGCGGACTTGCCGCCTTCGGAAGCCGCAACCGCCGACAAGCGCGCGGCTACCTCGTCGGGAATTCGAAGCGAGATCAGAGCCATCCACTCCAATCCCAATCGCGATGTAATACATCGCTGGCGCGAAGCCTATCCTGCACTAGAAAAAGAAAAAACGTACCCCTCGGTGTTGGTTTAAACCAATACGCTTTGTGTTCAGGGCTCGCCACGGCGAAGCGATGATCGACTAGCCCTGCCCTCTCTGCCAAATTCTGCCCGCGGCGCCCCTTTGACGAGGTAACCATCGCGAGCACGGATCCGTCGGCAGCAAAGGAAACGAAGGCACTAACTATCGTCGGTGATGTAGACCGCGACTTTCCAGCAGCCTGCGGCCTCACTACAGCGCTATGGGGAGCGCGTTCGGCCTTCGGCTGCTGCGCTAACGCGCCATCCTTCGGATGGGAAAGTCGCTCCGTCGCCGCACGCCGGTAGTCTGTCTCTGCGGCTGCGAAGGTGTCGAACGAGTTCATCTCGACAGGATCTCCTCGATCGTGAGCGCCGACGCTGGAACTTCTTCTGCGTGCTCCGCACCATCTACCAACACCACAGCGTGACGGGAGCCTTGCGTCGCGAGCCGATCAACAACAAGCTGTCCGATCCGGTTCTGATACCGAACCCTGATTGCCAGTGATGCTGCCGACTTCGATTGTGAAACGAGGCGAGTTTTTGGCAGTTGATTATCGGGTGCTGCCTCTCGGCCTTTGGCACCGATGCCTGGCAGAATTGCTTCCGGCAGGAGATCGCATCTTTCGGATCGAGGCGGTCCAGCAGGCGATTGGTCCTGGGCAGTGGCGCGATCGGCCGCGGCGCGTACGTCTCGGGCCAGTTGCCGAGCTTGCGCGTCGGTGAAGCTGTCCTGCGTCACACATCGCCGTTCGATCTCGTCCGGATGCGTGCGCCAGGCCTGGTAGAGTTCATAAAGAGCGCGGATCGAACTTCCCTCAAGTCTCGCTCGGAGGAATCCTGGCATGCCTTGAACCGACGCGTAGCGCGACACCCAGTCTCTTGGCTTGCCTAGCTTGCGCGATATATCCGCCTGGGTATCGCCGGCGCCCAACCGATCTGCGATGAACGCCGCGATCTCAGGCGCGCGCAAATCATCGCGCTGGATGTTCTCGATCATCTGCGCGTATCGATCCGGCAAACCTACTTCTTGAACGAATGCGGGCATTTCACGCAGCCCCGCGCGCTGCGCAGCACGGTACCGGCGCGCACCCATGACGATTACGTATCGTCCAACCTCATTGGAACGGCGAAGCATGATGGGTTGCAGCACGCCATGTTCGCCAATCGATTGTGAAAGCTCCTCCAGTTCCTGTTCGCTGAAGTTGCGGCGTGGCTGATCGGGGTCTTCGTCAATGCAGTCGACCGCGACTAAGAGCGGTCGCCCACTTGCTGCGTTAGGGTTTGCAGCAGCGTCGACGAGTTCCTTAAAGCTGAGATCGAGCGTCACTCGTCGTCTCCTGATCAAGCCGATCTGCGATCTTGGCGAGAACCGCGCGGATTTCTCGACCCGCTTCTTGCGCCGATCGGCGTTTCAAGCTCCAGACCGGCACGCGCTCAGCCACGGCTTCGGCATAGCCGTCCCTTGCAACAATCTGGCCTGGGAACACGTACTTGCCCGCTTCGCGCAATAACTGCTCCAAATGCGTTCGCTGGCGAGGCGACTTGGTATTGAAGTTCGAAGGCAGCAGGCCGAGAAATGTTGTGTCCTGGCGACCGTATCGTCGTTGAACACCGATCACGGTCTGCATCAGGCCTTTGACGCCTTTTACGGAATAATCTTCCAGGTAAATTGGCGCCAGCACATGAGAGGCGGCGACCAGGCAGGCGACGCTGCGAAGGCCAAGCGACGGCGGAGTGTCGATCACGCAGATATCGAACCGTTCGGCGGCATCGGCGAGATTCTGCTGCAGCGTCATGACGGCAGCAGCATTGCCGCGATCGATATCCGTCAGGGAGCTGTCGGCCGGCGCCAGCGTAATGCCGTTGTTTTCGCCAGCGACAAGCCGAGTCGCGGGCTTGAAGAGATCGGCCGCCGAGGTCGACCCTGTATGCTGCTTGAGCGTATCTGTCGCGTTGCCCTGCGCATCAACATCGATCATCAGAACCCGGCGGCCAGCTTCCGCCATGAACCAGGCCAGATGCACTGCAAGCGTCGTCTTGCCGACGCCGCCCTTTTGATTGTTGATGACGATCGTGTTCATCGGATGAAGCTTGATGAAACTATCTGCGCCCGTTTCATCGATTTTCCTCCTCCAGCGCGCCGCGCCTACCGGCACGAACTTGATGACCGGCCTCCTCATCCCGGGTGTTGGTTTGAACCAACACCCGCAATGGACCAGCGCGTGCCCCACACTCCCGAAAACCGGGCATAAAATCTCCTGCCAGAAGAGTCAGGTAGGCCGAGCCAAAAGAAAGAAGGCGCCAAGTCGAAACCAGTTCACATCACTTGACAGGCGACAGTGGTGTTGACGGAAGACAACCGAAACCGGAAGCGCAGCGCGCCCCCTGCCCTGTTGGTTTGAACCAACATGTTCTGGGGCTTGCGCCAGGCTGCGATGTCCGTAACGGCCGGAGCGACTAAACCGAGCCGAAGCCGCGAACGCGGGCAGAGCGCGAGCGCCGCGAGGCACCCGGCCGAAAGAATTTTGGCAGAGAAGGGCGAGCGCAAGGAATCCCAGCGGAGGCCCCGCTTGCGGGTGGATCCGGCAAGCGAAAAATCTTCTCCAGCGGTCGACCGAGCCGTCGGCGGCCATAGGTATCCAGCCATGCGACCGGAAGCGACAGCTCGAGCCGAGGAAGACCTGTGATCATCGCTTTCACCCGGCTCGCGTGAGTCGGCAACATCGCCTGGAATGCGCCAAACAACCTCGCTTCGCCCGCTCAAGCCGGAACCTGCCACAGCCCCCATCATCACATCGCTCAAGCCCGCCGCTTTTCGTGAAGCCGAGAATTGATCTGCGACATCAGGATCGGCCCAAGAGAAAATTCCCCGACCTCCGCTTTCCGGGTCAGCCCGCGCAAGTAGCCGCCAGCTGATCTGATCGCGGTGCCACGCTGCAGGATGCATGCGACGACGACCGCCGCTTGCGTTTCGCCCAGGACAGTTTGCGCCTCCTCCCAGGCGCTCGGACTGATCCCCAGCATTGATCTCACAACGGCCGCGGTGGCCAGGAAATCACGCCAGTTCGAAATCCCGCCCTTCGCATAATCGACGATGTCCGGGCATGCACTCAGGACCATTCCCAACGGATACGAACCTTCCGCGACTCGCGATGGTTGAAGTTTTAGCTCAGCTCCCCCCGCCCTGCCTTTCTGGAGGCTAGGTTCAAGATCAATAGGGGCATCTGTATTTGAATTCTGTATGTGGCGCTCAGATTGGGACTCATTGGCGCTCGGATTCTTGGATTTAATATGCGTTTCCAGAATATTGAGTACGTCGTCGGCAAGTTGCGACAGCTCGTCAGCGATCGGCTCGAGCTGCTCCCGCGTGGCCGTCCTCGGAATCTGGGCTAGCATTGCCCTGAAGGCGGTGTGGACTTCCTGCCAGTCGATCGGCCCCTGCCCTCCCCTGCGCGTCGGGACGCCTTCCTCGATGCCGGTGGCAATCATCTTGGCGATATCGCGCCGGCAAAGCGTGATGCGTTCACGCACGAGCTTGAGCGCGCGCGCCTCTGCTTCGATGTCGGCCGCCAGGTGCTCGAACTCTTCTGAACGCACGACGAGCGGCGACAGATCGAAGCCAAAGGCAAGCTCGATGTCGCCGGCGCGGCCTTTCCGCGCGTAGCGCTTGCCGTTTGGACTATCGCGCCGAATAATCAACCCGGCGTCGACCAGGACGGCGAGGTGCCGGCGTAATGTCGAAGCGGGCATGCCGTGCGCGCGCAACGTTAGCTTGTCGTTGGACGGAAAGACGATCAGGTCGTCCTCCCCAGTCAGGGCCGTCTCCGGATGGAAGGTCAAAAGCGCGTTCAACACGGATAGCGAGCGCTCGGACACCCCCAGGCGCGGCCGCGCCGTACAGATGGCGTGGAAAATATTCCATTTATGCACGACCTTTTCGGGCGGTCGCGCCGAGGCCCCGATTTGGCTTGCCACATGGGCAAGCGTCAGCGATCGCCGCCCAAAGGGCGTCGTTGGGGAGTGTGACTGCATGTCTTTGCCTCATGCGGGCAAAGAAAATCTGCTCGCCAAAACGGCGCCGTCGCTAAAGACACTTGACTGCGATTCGCGAAAGTGATTCTCTGTCAGTCGCCAAACATGACGAGAGAAGGCTTTCGGACGGAGACGTTTCGGGGGCCTTTTCTTTTTCCGCTATGCTCCTACGGTTAGAGGACGGAAACGCGGGTACGCATCGCGCCGCCTGACCATGAGAGGTCTGGACGGCGCCATATCCAAAGCGGCGAGACGCGCGATGTCATTCATCGGTACGTCCCTCGCGAAAAGCGCGGTAGAGTTCTGGCAGCCGCGAAATCACAAAGTCTCCAAACGCCGGCGCGGCCTTTTCATCGAGCGCGAGCGTGACGCGATCTGCGCGACGTTCAATCTTCACAATTTTCTTGCCGTCGTCATCGGTCCAAGTCGTCGGCCGTGGAGCTTTGGGCTTGCGAGGCGCGAGCGCGACGAATGCGATCGCGAACCGTTCATCGGAAGTAGCACGCACGAAGCGATCACTAGCCACACTGTCAGCCAATGCCTTTTGGTCGTGGCGACCCACCATCCGCTCTGCCAGCTCCATCCAGCGCCGGCGGCCGGTCTTCGGCGCTGGCCCGATCGCATCGACCAAGCTCCGTGGCAGGGCCCGCGCGACGGTGATGAGGCGCGAGAGTTCTGTCTTGTCGACGCTGAGCGCCGCCATGATGATCTCACGCTTGAATCCACGATCCTCGAGTGCGGCAGCGTAAGTTGCCCGCTCAATGAAGGACAGATCCTCACGCTCGCCATTCTCTTTGCCTTGTGCCACCACCAGGTCTTCGTCGCTGAGGTCACGGACTACCGCCCGCGCGGGATGGCCAAGCTCGGCAAGCGCACGGACGCGACGATGGCCATAGGCGATCTGAAACCGTCCTGGACCGGTCGGATGCGGCCGGAGAAGGACTGGAACCAATTGTCCATTGGCGCGGATGGATTCGACGAGAGCGGGGTGCTTCTCGTCGACGCCCGTCAAGCGATCCGGAACGATCGAGGCGTCAATCAATCCTGTATCGATTTCAACGACGGCTTGACCGGTGGTGAGTTGTTCGGTCAGGGCCTTGGCGGCATCGCGCTCCGCGGACAGCATCTCGAGCGAGCGGCTCATGGCGCCGACTGCACCGCGCGATCCCAGTGTTGGTTGGGAAGGTCTCCGATTGTCGCTGGACTCACCTGACGGCTGTTCGTTGACCGCGGTCAACTTGTCGTCCAAGAGGTCAGCAAGCAGGTTTTTGCGACCCATTAGGTCCTCCCCCATGCGGCTTGGATGAGGCTTTGAATTTCGCCATTGACGCTGTCCAGCGATTCCATTGCGCGGTCGTAGGTAGCGCGTGTGAACTGATCGCGGCTGACCTCATAGAGTGTTTGCTTCGTGATGCCGGCGTCGGAGATCGCCGTGCTCTTGAGCATCATATTGGTGACCATGCGATCGCCGAACAGCGAGCGCATGAAGCCGACCATTTGGGCCTGCGGTCCATCACCGGGCTCGTAGCGCGTGACCAGATATCGCATCCAATCGTAATTCATGTTGCCGCCTGCCTTGGCGACGACGGCGAGGAGGTCGGATGTCATGATGAGGAATTGGCACATCGACATGACGTCGAGCATTTGCGGATGCACCGGGATCAGGATCGCGGTTGCCGCGCAGAGAGCGGAGAGCGTGAGAAATCCAAGTTGGGGCGGACAGTCGATCACGACGACGTCGTAACGGTCCTGGACAGTGGCGAGGGCACGGGCAACGCGGGCGAAGAACAGCGGATCACCCGACTGGCGCATAGCTAACGCTTTCGGGGTCTCGTGTTCGAATTCCATCAGTTCGATATTGCCGGGGACGATGTCGAGCCCCGAAAAGTAAGTCTGTCGAATGATCTCGTCCAGCTCACGACGCTCGCTGTCATAGCGGATGGCGCCGTAGAGGGTTCCGTTTTCCTCGACGTCAAACTCTGGCTGATAGCCGTGCAGCGCCGAGAGCGAGGCCTGTGGATCGAGATCGACCGCAAGCACCCGATAGCCCTGCAGCGTGAGATGTTGAGCGAGATGCGCGGCGGTGGTGGTCTTGCCTGATCCACCCTTGAAATTAACGACGCCGATGACTTGCAACTGTTCGCCCGCGACGCGATGCGGTCGGTATCGTCGCACGCCCTTGCCGGATTCGTCGAGATAAGCCCGAAGGCTCTGAATGTCTTCGAATGTGTACGACCGTCGACCCGATGGACTGGTATCAGGTTGGGGGCCCCTTCCCTCCAGCGACAATTGGCGGAGATAGCCGTCATTGATGCCGACGAGTTTAGCGACTTCGCCGGATGTGAACCGGCGTAGGTTCTTACGGGCTTTTGGCGGGAACAGCTTCATGCGATGGGCATGAAGCTTCGCGGAGAGTTCGCGCGCATCGGCCGCGATCGTTTCGTGGATCGTTGGGGGCGCGGCCGAAGGGATTGGCGCCATCGCGTGTTGGTCGTTTAGGGCCACGGCTTTCTCGCGTAGTTACGAATTTCGGATGCAGGGCGTGCGCAAAGCGTGGCTAGTACGCCCGATTCTGGGCGATCGCGCAACAATTAAAGGGTTAACGAGTCCTTAACGGTCCACTGGGCCCTCTCGGAAAAGTTGACCGCGGTCAACTCCACGGAGATCCCACCGAGCGCCACCACCTGCTTGTTCATCCGCTGACATAGATTCCAGCCCACGCGCGAAGGCTGATCACCCCCACCAGGAGAAAGTTGACCGCGGTCAACTCTCCTCGAATGGCCCGAATCGCGTCCCTAATCGACGTCCAGTCTACCCCTTTTTACCCCGCCGCTAGACTAGCCGAATTTACGTTCGGCCTCGGGCCGTGGCTGTTCAGACGCCGAGCCGTGCAGCTTGACCGAGTCGTCGATCTGCTTCGTTGTAATAACTGGCGGCCTGTTGCACGGATCGATGCTGGGATTGCTGCATAGCCTCCGGCAAGGAAACTCCGCGTTGCGCCGCCTCCGTCAGGTACCCGGATCTCAAGCCGTGGGCGGAAAATTCCCGCGCATCGAGGCCCGCCATGGCGCAGCGCCGCTTCACAATCAGGTTGATCGACTGCGGCGTCAGCGCCCTCTCCTCCACCGCCTCCCAGCGATCGATGGCGCGGAAGATCGGCCCCCGGCTGATGTCCGCCCGCTCCAGCCATTCGCGCAGCGCCTCGACCGGCGGCCCGACCAGCAGCACCCTTCCCGCCTCATCCGCTTGGCCGGTCTTGGTGCGGCCGAGCTGAATGGCCACGCACGGCAACGTCTCGGATTTTGGGTCCTGCGGATTAAACGGGACCTGCGGTTCGTGGCTGAGCTGCTCGACCCGCAGCCGCGCCACCTCGCTGCGCCGGCGTCCGCCGGAGGCGAAGGCGAGCAGCAGGATGGCAAGATCGCGGGCATCGGCCAGCCGGTCGGACCGGCAGGTAGCGAGCAGACGGTCCAGGACGTCGCGGGTGAACGCCCGCTTGCTCTTGCGCTGCCGCGGGCGCGTGCTGGCGCGAACCGCGAGCCGTAGCGCGGCGCGCAGACTGGGCGAGGCAAACGGACCCTCCTGCCCTTTCCAGCGATGCAAGGTGCCCCAGCTTGCGAGGCGCCGCTTCACCGTCGACGGCGCATGCGGGCCGGCGCTCCGCAGCATCGCGGCATTCCGCAGCAGCGCCGCCACATCGGACGGCATGCCGTGCTGGGGATCGGTCTCGCGCTTCGCCGGGTCCCACAGATGGTGCGCGACGAATTTCAACGCGAGGCTTTCCGAGGCCGGCCAGGGCAACGCCGCGCCGGTCGCGGCCTGGGCCCAGGCTTCGAGGTAGGCAAGGTCCGACGCCAGCGCCCGCAGCGAATTCTCGCCCATGCCTTCCTGAGCGAGATGTTTGAGCGTCGCGACGTCGTCGTCGGTCAGCAGCTCGGCGAGCCGGTCGCGCCGCTCCATCGGCAGGATCGCCGAGAGCGTATCGAGCTGTAGCGCGCGCCGGGTTTCGGGATCGGAGACCAAGGCTCGGGAGGTGATGTCGTCCATCGGCTGCGCTCCGTCAAAAGCCGTAGGTTCGATCGGCCCAGCGCAGCAGCACGCGGGCGTCGGGGTCGGGCAGGCGCACGCGTTGCGCCTTCAGGCCTTGTGCGATCGCCAGGCCGACATCGGGGTCGACCCAATGGCCGTGGGTCATCAGGAAGAACCAGCCGAAGGGCAGGCCGACCTCGCGGTCCACGGCCTCGATCCGGTCCATCAGAAGATGGACCGAAGCCTCCGGCGTCATGAGCAGTCGCTCTTTCGGGAGCTTCAGCGGCCGGGGGATGAAGCCGACTTCGCGTTCGCCTTTGTGGGTGTAGTCGCGGGCATCGAGGGCCCAATGCGCGAAGACGCGCTGCGGCCTGGCGCTCGATTCCTCCCAGTCCTGAAAGAACCGCAGCTCGCGGGGCACAAAGTCGAAATAGTCCGTGACCGCCTCCAGGAAGGGCGTCTCACGTGTTCCGCCCGGCCCGGTCTCGCGAATGATTCGCCGCTCCAACTCGGGCCGTTTGGCCTCCCGCTTATCGCGCTCGATGCGGCCGCAGCGATCCAGAAAACTGCGGACGTGGACCACCGCGCCGCCGGCGCGGCCGAGCAGGCGATAGACCGGACCGGCGAGGCGATCCGAATCAGGGAGCTGATCGGTGCGAGGCCAGCTCGGATCGAGCAGTTCTTCTTCGCCAAACGGGCGGTGGTTGGGATTGACGATCGGGCCGGCGCGCCATTCGATTTCGCGACCGAGCGCGATCTGAACGTAATCGGCCACACCCGGCCCGGTCGGCGCCGACACGAACGCGCTCGTCCCCCGCCACTCCGTGATCTGCAGACCGGTCTCCTTCAGCCGCTTCCAGACCGCCGTCACATCGCCGTTTTCCCTGGCGAGTTCGGCCGTCATCCATGGCCGCAATTCGCCAAGCCGCGTGCCGTCGGGACGAAGCACCGATCGGGTATCGCGCCAGTAATCGTCATCGATCGGCGCGATGCCGAACGCAAAGCCCGGAAACGCCGCGGTGAGGGCCGGGACCAGGTCCGTATCGGCCGAGGCCGGATCGAGCGCGGCGAGGACGGTTTCGAGCGACGCGGCATCGGGGAGGCGGGCAGGGGCGGTCATCGGAGCGCGCCTTCAGTGGTGAGCAGGCCGTTCACAGTTCGATGTCCTGCGGTCGATCACGGATTCGTTCGATATCCATCGGGTCCTGCCGTAAAGGCGAAGCCAGCAGGAAATCTGCCAGCGTGCCTTTGCGGGCTGTTCTGCGCGCCCATTCCTCGGCTGAGAGGAGCACCGCGCTCGGTTGGCCGTGTCGGGTGATGACCTGCGGGTGGGCCTGCGCCCGGTCGACAACCTCTGAAAACCGTGCCTGCGCACCTGCCAAGGTCCAGATGTTCGAAGAGGGCTCTGAGCGTCTATTGTCCGTCATCGGGGCATCCTCCTATGAATACCGGCTGTCTCCTGGCCCATTCATACAAGCGCCGAGGACCACTTGCGGGATTACCGGGATTTCCGTATATTACGGAACGAAGGAGATTTGAACCATGAGTTCGACCGTCACCGCCGCCGAAGTCTCGAAGAACTTCGGCGCCTACCAGGATGCCGCCGTGCGCGAGCCGGTGGTCATCACCAAGAACGGCCGGCCCCGCACGGTGCTGATGGCCTACGAGGATTTCGTTCGGCTGTCGAAGCGGGACCGACGCGTCCAGCGCACGATTGATCTGAGCGAGGCGGAGATCGCCGCGGTCGAGGCTGCCGAGATGACACCTGATCCCGGCCATCTCAGCAGCGCACCCGACGCGAAACATGCTGCCGACTGAGATCAAGCTCGGCTGGATCTTTCGCTATTCCTATCTGTGGGATTGGCAGCACCGCGAAGGCCGCGAGGAGGGCGACAAGGACCGCCCGTGCCTGGTGCTGGCGATTGTCACAACAACGGAGGACGGCACGCCGGTGGTGCGCGTCCTGCCGATCACCCATACGCCGCCGGCCAATCCGGCCGACGCGATCGAAATTCCGGCCGCGGTCAAGAACCGCCTGCGGCTCGACCATGAGCGCTCCTGGATCGTGCTGACCGAAAGCAACCGCTTTACCTGGCCGGGCCCCGACTTGCGCAATATCGACACTGAGAGCGGCTACTACGGCGCGCTGACGCCCGGCCTGTTCGCCGAGGTCAAACGCCGCTTCGTGGCGATCGCCCGCGGTGAGGTTGCGACCAGCGCGCCGCACCGGAGCGTGCCGCGCAGCGAGTGACGGTCGTCGGCGGCGGCGAAAAGCGTCCGGAAGAGGGCAGGGGGCTGGCAACGGCTGCGTCCTCGCGTCGAGCGGAGCGCCGGCGGGCGTGATTTGCCGGGCTCGTAGCCGCCAGAATCGCTGATTTGCGCCGTGACGTCCAACGCTATCGATAAGGGAAGGTTATCGATAGTGATACACGTCGTGTGCCCGGCCTCGCTATGACGGAAGCCAACACCGTGATAGCTTCCGCTTCAGTGATTCCCGTTAAGGTTATCAAGACCTTGCATGTCAGCTACCAGATCCCCGATCCGCTGCCCTGGGCCCAGCTCGCCGGCCCACTCGCCGCTGCCGAAGATGCGCTCGCCCGCCTCGACGAGCGGTTGGCAAAAAGTCCGATCAGCGACGGTTTTGTCGCGCGCACCCATTTTACCGACGCCTGCGCCAGTCTGTGGCTGGAAGGCGAACTCGTCCATCTCGAAGATCTGGTTCTCCACGACGCCGGCATGGATATCCGCAGCCCCACCCACGAGCTGACCCGGGCCCACGCCGTGCTGCGGACCAGGCGTCGTATCGCCGCGGCCAAGCCGGACTGGGCGCTGTCGGTCAGCGGTCTTGCAAGCTTGCGCGGACGGGGAGGGCAGGGCGACCGGGAAGCGGGAAGCGACGACCGGAAGGAAGGGGCGCACGATGGCGGCGGCGCGAACGATGCCGAGGCCACGCTGGACGGCGAGAATCTTGATCAGCCGCTCGTCATGATCGAAACCGACCCGCGGCTCGCTGCCGCCTTCGCCGCGGTCGACGCCGCGATCGCGAAATCCGACCGAACGCTCGCCGGCGAGACCACTCGCCGGCCCGAGCGTGATCCGCTGGTCTACGATCTCGATTGGGATGAGGACGCCAGGATCGAGGACTGGCAGCGTATCGTCGATCGGACTCGCACGTTGCCGCCGGCGCTGGCGGCGGCGATCACAGCCGATGCCTGGGACCGGGTCGAACCGCTGCAGCACATGCCGTGGCTTGGCCGACTGCTCGCCAGCGCCGTGCTGCGTGCACGCGGCAAAACCCGTTGGCATCTCTCCTGCCTCCATGCCGGGCTGAAAACCATCCCGCGCGAACGCCGTCGATCGTCCGATCCGGCGTCGCGGCTCCTGACTCAATTCGAGGCGATGACCGCGGCCGCCGACGCCGGCCTCAAGGATCATGATCGCTGGCTTAACCAGCGCACCCTGCTCACGCGCAAGCTCGTCGGTCGCCGCACCACCTCCCGGCTGCCGGCGCTGCTCGACTACATGCTGGCCCGGCCCATTGCCTCCGCCGGCATGATCGCGGCGGAGCTGAAGATCACGCCGCGCGCCGCCCAGGACCTGGTGGCCGAACTCGGCTTGCGCGAGGCGACGGGGCGGGGACGCTATCGGGCATGGGGAATTCTCTGAAAAGCCGCGCCCTGGTTGGACCAACCTTGTCCGAAATTTGTATAGGTATTTCGGACATATCACTTGCAATCTGTCCGAAACAAGTATACAAGTTTCGGACATGAATAGCGCCCCACTCGATCTGAAGACAGCCATGCTCGAGCGCATCCGTGCGGACGCACCGCGTAAGGTCTGGACGCCCAGTGATTTCGTGGATCTCGCCACGCGGGACGCCATCGATAAGGCATTGCAGCGGCTGACGAAGGCCGAAACCCTCAGGCGAATCGATCGGGGGCTCTACGATCAGCCTGGCTTCAACAAGCTTACCCAAAAACCCAACCCGCCCGATCCGCGCTCGGTCATCGACGCCGTTGGACGACGCGACCAAACGCGGATGCTTGTCGACGGCATGACCGCGGCCAACGATCTGGGCCTGACTGACGCCGTCCCGGCCAAAATCGTGGTGCATACCGACGCCCGTCGCCGCGCGATCCGGCTGGGTAACGTAACGATCAGTTTTCGTCCGACCGCGGCCAGCAAGCTGTTCTGGGCCGGACGACCGGCGATGCGCCTCGTCCAGGCGCTTCACTGGCTGCGCGATCTCTTGGTTCGTGAAGGCGAGAGCGATCAGGTTAAACGCAAGCTCGCCAAGCTTTTCGAGGATCCCACAACGGGGCCGTCGCTTAGAGCCGATCTCACTGCCGGTATGTCAGCTCTTCCGACATGGATGCGGGTGTTTCTTAAGCCGCTCATCGAAGCGGATGCTGCCGTTGGTCGTCGGCACATCGACGATGATCGTGATGATGCTGATCATGTTGGCGCAGATCATGATCGACAAAGAAGGAGTGAAAACGATCAGAGTCACGCTGTCGTCGTACCTCCGAAGCCGAAACCGCTCTCCACCCAGAAGAAACCAATCGCCAATCGCGGCGCAACCCGGAGGGCGAAGGCATGAACCCGGCTTTCGATGAGGTTCTCGCGGCCGGGTCGGACACGATGTTGAGCGCCTTCGATACGACCGCGCTACGCCTTGGCACGGCATCTCAGAATATCGAGAAGGACTTCTGGGTCTGCTGGACGCTGGATGCCTTGTTCAATGGCCTGAAAGAGGGAGGACCCCGCCTCCTCTTCAAGGGCGGAACCTCCCTGTCCAAGGGATTCGGTCTGATCAACCGCTTCTCCGAAGACATCGATGTCACGGTGTTTCGGGACGACATCGGCGAGCCGGCTACGATTGAGGAGCTTAACGCGCTGAGCGGGAACAAGCGCCGCGCGCGCCTCGATGCGATCAAGGACGCCTGCCAAGCCTATATCAACGGCCCGCTGCGCGCTGAGTTGACCCTGATCCTACAAGACCGGCTCCGGGCCGCCGGCCACGATGCCGGCGCGGCGCGGGTGGAAGCCGACGACGCCGATCCCGACGGACAGACCCTGTTGATCTGGTATCCCGCAGCGACGCCGCGATCGGATTACGTGCGGGCGGCGATCAAGATCGAGTCGGGCGCCAAATCCGCGCTCGACCCGAACAGCGAAGTGCCGATCAAACCCTATGTCGACGATGATTTGCCGGCGCTCGACTTGACCGTGCCGGCCGTGCGCACGGTCGATCCCGAACGCACCTTCTGGGACAAGGTCGTCATCCTCCACGGGCTGCGGCGCTGGTTCGACAAGCGCGGCGAGCTGCGCGGGGGCGGCCAACGCGTGTCCCGTCATTACTATGACTTGCACCTGCTCGCCGGGGACCCGATCGGCGAAGCCGCCATCGCTGAGACGGCGCTCGGCGTGGACTGCGTCGCACATGCCCGGATGTTCTTCAATCGACCGGACTTCGATCTCGCGAGTGCTGCGCCCGGCTCGTTCACGCTCGCCCCGCATGATGCGATGATCGAGCAGTTGCGCGTCGACTACAGGGCCATGCAAGGCATGATCTTCGGTGACCCGCCGGATTTCGAGGCCGTGCTCGACAGCATCAGCTCGCTCGAGACGCGTCTAAACGAGAACGGCGCGAGCGAAAGCGGGGCGGCGCGATGAAGCAGTTGGAGGGAGCCAGCCTTCGCTGCGTCCATCTCGGCTCACGCAGAAACGGCCCCGCCTTTCGGCGGGGCCGTTGCCGTGGAGGCCCCTTAGTCCCGGTTCGGTCGGGACCAGATGAGCTGGAGGCCCTCCTGGCCTTCCACCTCGATCAGGGTGGCGTAGATCGGGGCCGGGAAGCTCGGGTCGTCCAGCTTGACCGAGAGATAGTCCCGCTCGGTGTCCTTGGCGGTCTTCTGCCAGGCCGCGCCCAGCTCGACATTGCCGGCGAAGATGCGGAAGTGCGGACCCTTTTCGGAGGGGGTCTCGACGCGGACCAGCTTGGCCTTGGCGTTGAGAGCGAGCGTGCGGACGGTGCCGGTGAAGCCGTTGCCGTTCGAAGTGAAGGTGCCGATGGTTGCCATTGTCGTGTCCTTTTCAGTTTTCCGGGCCGCGCCCACCGCAGCCTCGATGGCTGGCTACAGACCGGAGGCGATCGACCCGCACCCCGCAGGGGCCGGCACGCAGTAGAGGGCAGCCAAGCCACGACTTTCTTGATTTCCGCGAGGAATGGACGCGCAGCGGCCAGGGGAAGAAAGTCGTGGCCGGATGTTGCGGGGATAAGAGCGAGGCGGAGCAAAGCGACGACGGCCTTCGGTCAGACATGCCAAATCGAGGACGCCGTGGGCGAGCCGAGAGAAACGGTTAGTGGACATCAACGGCGACAATCGACGTCGTGACGACGGACAGAACCGCCGGCAGAGCGCACCCGGTTGGCAATGCGTGAAGATGCACATCGAAGCCCGAAGCAACAGGTGACCGCGCGGCTTTGCTGAGCACGGCTGCGATGGCCCGTCGGGCGCTATCATGCCAGTCGACCGGGGACAAATTGGGACCCGCGCAGAAAGCGCTGATCAGAGATCGCACATGCCTTCGCATTCGTTGGCGAGGAGATCGAGCTGGCCACGGTCAGCGTCTTCAAAGTCGGTGCCGTATCGGCGACATCGGGATCGAGTGGGCGGCTTCTGCATGGTCAGGGTCCGTCAAGGCGGGAGCTTCGAATGGCGTGATGCGCAGCGGGCATCACGCCGTCGGTCCTTGAACATACAATGCAAATGCATTACACTGGGACGCACGATCGGAGCCTTCGATGCCGAAAACCGCCGAAATCCTCGAAATTCCCGCCACGATCACCGAGCGGGGCCAAACTACGGTTCCTGCCGCCATCCGCAAGATGCTGGCACTGGGCAAACGGGACCGCGTGGTGTTTCGAGGGCTTGCCGACGGAACGGTCGTCCTGGCCAAGAAAGCGGCGGACGAGCAGGCTGACCCCGTCATCGGAAATTTTCTGCGCTTTCTCGAGAAGGACATGGCGGCGCACCCGGCGCGGGTTCGAGCGATTCCTTCGACTCTGCTCGCGCGCGGTGCAGCCCTCGTCAAGGGCGTTGAGGTCGATCTCGACGCAGCCTTGCCGGACGACGATGCGTGACGGACCAGACGATCGAAATCAATGGCTGGACCATCTACGCGCATCCGCTCTTCCTTGATCAGCTGGAGGCCCTAATCGCGGCCGTCGAGAAGGCGCGTGCCAAAGACCCGAAAGGCTATAAGACGAAGCGAGCGGCAAAACTGCTTGCCGCGGTCCTGAAAGTCGCCTTTGAGAACATCCCCGCCGATCCGGCCAGCGACGTATTCCGCCAAGGCGATACGCTCGGCGCCGACTACAAACACTGGTTTCGCGCGAAATTTTTGCAACAGTATCGGTTGTTCTTTCGCTATCAGCAGGCGGCCACGAGCAAGATTATCATCCTGGCTTGGGTGAATGACGACGACACGCTGCGCGCCTATGGCAGCACGACGGATGCTTACGCCGTGTTCCGGAAGATGCTGAACCGAGGAAACCCACCTGATACGTGGGACGCGCTGGTCGCCGCAGCGTCCGGCGCCGGGCCGAAATCGCGGTTGCGAGCATCGAGAGCGAAGCCGAAGGATTGACGCCTGTGCCGACCGATAGGGGAGTGGATTGCCGCTGTTTGCCGATTGGTGTGATTGCGAGCCCGCGCAAGACGGCCGCAAGCGCTTACTGAAATTTACCGAGCGGGTTGGGGGACGAGCGGCAATTGCTGGCCGTCTTCCCGATCTGCTGCGCTCTCACTACGACGAAATGGAACGCATAGCGGAGGATGTCGCCCTTCTCGGTTATGCGAGCGCCGCAGCATTGCTAGCCGAGCGTCTTCCCCGAACCACGCGGGCACGCTCCGGCGAGCTAGGGGAAATCTTCGCAACCGAGCTGGTTGAGGAGTCGTTGGGCTTCTCGGTCCCGGTTCGTCGCCTTCGCTATAAGGATGGCCGCGAGATGGCGCTCCGCGGCGACGACTTTATCGGCGTGCGATCGAGTGCTGAGGGACACCTCTTTCTTTTGAAAGGAGAAGCCAAGAGCCGGGCCAATCTCGCCGGCGCAACGATTATCGAGGCTCGAACGGCGCTGTCGCGTGATAGTGGCCGGCCGACGGCGACCTCCCTGCTCTTTATCGCCGACAGGTTGATGGAGGGTGATGGTCCGCTCGCGGCATTGGGCCGAATCATCCGAAATGAGGTCGCAAGCCGCGCAGTTCCCTCCGATCGCATCGACCATGCTCTCTTCACGATGTCCGGCAATGCCACGCCCCGAGCGCTTTTCGACGATCTGCGCGGTGCCGGCGTTGATCGCAGCCACACTGTAATCCACCTTCGGATCGACGATCATCAGGAGTTCATTCGGCTGTCCTACGAGGGAGCACTCGCCCTTGGAGACGGTTGACGAACTGGCAGCCTTCTTGACGCAGGCGACCGCTGACGGTGTCAGGGGTCGGCTGCAAGCTCGCGGCGAGGCGCGGTCCATCATTCGCCGCGACGGCGTCCTGCCTGACGATGCGCCGGCGTTCGGAGAAACGATTGACACCGATCTGTCCGAATATGCGCTCTCCGTGCTGCGCGCATCCATGGCGCTTCGGGAAGGCGGCGGCAACGATGAGATTTGGCGGCGCGGCTTCGCGCGGGCCGGAAACGCGTTCGAAGCACTGGTGCAAAATGGCTCCCACGAGGATGTCGGCCGGGGCTTCTATCGGATCGCAGGCGCCGCCGCGTATCATCTGGCAAGCTACTCCGCTCTCGCCTTCTCTCTGATCTCTCAACGGCCTGAGAACGCGAATCTATCGCCAGCGGAAGAAGCGTTGGCGCATCTTATTTTGCGGGATCTGGCCGGTCTAGGTCGCCGCGCGCGAGCGTGGCTGCTGAACCCAGCCCATGGTGATGCAAATATTAGCCAGGCGTTGCGCGCAGGAGAGATTGATTCGGACGACGCCGTCAGGTTGATCGCCACATCAACCATTTTTCGCGCCCTCGCGTTCTTCGAATTCGCTCTTCAGACCGGGGCCGCGGTCCTGATTGAGGAGTCTCGGTCCCTCCTGCGCCGCGCGATCTCCCTCGCCAGGAACGCCAATGCCGTGTCGCTGTGGTGGACCGCGCGCATAGCGTTCAATCTTGTCGATGACCTGTGGTCTAGCAGCTTGCATCAGGTGCTTCCCCTCGACGGGCCGGCGGGCGCGGGAAACTATCAGGATTTGCGCCAACTCTTCATCGGGGAACTCTTTGGACGTGACGTCGCCGAGGTGGAGCTTTGGCCGTCGCAGATCGAAGCAGCCCGACGAGCAACCGATGACCGACGATCTCGTCGTCGCGTTGCCGACCAGTGCTGGCAAGACACGAATCGCCGAGATCGCCGCATTGATGGCGCTCGCGGCGCGCAGGCGGGTCCTCATTGTAACGCCGCTTCGCGCATTATCCGCCCAGACGGAACGATCATTCCGTCGGACGTTCTCGAGCCTTGGGTTCTCGGTCTCGTCGCTCTATGGCGCGGCTGGAGCCGCTGGCGGCGACGAAGACGCACTCCGTACGCAGGATATTGTCATCGCCACACCGGAGAAGCTGGACTTCGCCTTGCGGAATGACCCGTCGATCATCGATGACGTCGGGCTCGTAGTCCTCGACGAAGGTCACCTGATCGGGCCAAGCGAACGCGAAATTCGGTACGAGAACCTCGTTCAAAGACTGCTCAGGCGTGCTGACAACGAAACCCGTCGCATCGTCTGTCTCTCGGCGATCTTGCCCGAAGGGGATCAGCTTAACGATTTGACCGCTTGGATTCGTAGTGATGCAGGTGGAACACCGATTCAGTCGCGCTGGCGACCAACGCGGCAACGCTTCGGCACCCTCATGTGGCAGGGTAACTCGGCCCGCCTGAGCTTCGATCTCGAAGCAGGCGGACCCTATATTCGTCATTTCGTCCCGGAGGAGGCAGCTCGCCGGCCACGGCGCACGCCGTTCCCGATACAAAGGAGCTGACGCTCGCGGCCGCATGGAAGTTTTCGGCTCAGGGTAAGCGAGCGCTCGTCTTCTGCACGCAACGTGATCACGTCGAGGGATACGCCGAGACCATCGTTGACCTGCACAGTCGCGGTTATCTGCCCTCGCTGCTTGACGACGCAGCCGCGGTCGCGCGTGCTTTGGCCGTGGGTCGCGAGTGGCTAGGCCCGGATCATCCCGCGGTTCGGTGCTTGCCGATCGGTGTCGCGATTCATCACGGTCGGTTACCAGGGCCGTTCCTTCGCGAGGTGGAGGGCTTGCTCGCCGCAGGCGTTCTGCGCGTGACAGTCGCGTCACCGACGTTGGCGCAAGGTCTCAACCTCAATGCCGCTGTGCTGCTGATTCCGACCCTCTACCGTGCTGGCGTTCCGTTGTCCGGCGAAGAATTCGCTAACGTGG